>CBFCWZ010000125.1:0-9884 GCA_965601935.1 uncultured Ilumatobacteraceae bacterium | reverse complement strand
ACCTTGGAGGTGCGGTCCTGGGTGTCCTTGGCGACCTTCTCGACCTGCTCGCGGGTGTCCTTGACGACCTTGTTCGTGCGGTCCTGCACGTCCTTGGCGGCGTCGTCCATCTGGGCGCGGGCCTCTTCGATGGACTCGGCGGTGATCATCTTGGCGACGCGGTGGTTGAAGTCGCGGTTGGCCTCGACGGCCCTTTCGACGAACTCCATGTAGTTCTTGCCGGCCTCTTCGGCGGTCGGGAGGCGCTCGGCCCAGGGCATCTCGGGCAGGCGCTCGTTGACGTCGTCGGCGGTCTTGACGACGGTGTCGACGACGCGACGATTGCCGTCGAGGACGGCGTCGAGCACGCGGTCACTGGTGTTGGTGAAGTTCTCGGCCACGTTGGTGGCGATCTCGGTCTGGGTGGGCATCGCTGCCTCCTTGGGGTTTGCGGGGGGATTCGGTTGTCGGACGGGTGATGAACCACTCGGGGGGTCTGCGTGGTTCACCACCTCTATTGCGTACTATACCACGCATCCCCGCTCTGTCAAGCGTGTGCGTGACATTTCATGCACGTTCGCCACCTCGACGACAACCCGCCGCAGCACCGTCGGTGTCAGGTCAGCGGCTGGTTCAGCTCGATCAGGTTGCCGGTGGGATCCTGGAAGAAGGCCTGGCGGCACACTCCGGTGATCTCCTTCGCCGGAGTCGTCTCGACGCCCCTGTCGGCGAGGGTGAGGATCGTCGCGTCGATGTCGTCGACCTGGAGGGCGAAGTGCTGACCCTCGGGAGCCTCGAACTCGTCGACGCCGAGCAGGTGGATCTGCTGACTCCCTGCGGCGAGCCACGCCCCCGGGAAAGAGAAGTTCGGCCGCTCGAGCAGCTCGAGCCCGAGCACCTCGGTGTAGAAGCGTGTCGCCGCCTCCACATCGGTGACGTTCAACGACACGTGGTGGACTCCCCTGAACTCCATGTGACCTCCCTGGCCGTGTGATCAGCGTATGGCGGATCGCCGCCGGTTCAATCCACGACGGTGGCGGCCAGATCGAGGTGATCGAGATCGGAGAGGTCGAGCACCTGGAGGAAGAGCCGGTCGGCCCCGCCGTCGTTCCATGCCTGGATCTTCTCCGCCGCCTCCCCCGGGAGGCCGGCGATCCCGTTCTCACGCAATTCGTCGGGCTCGCGGCCGATCGCCGCAGCGCGACGGGCGAACTCCTCTTCATTCTCGCCGACGCAGAGGACGAGAGCCCCGGAGAAGATCATCGTGCCGGGGTCCCGATCGATCGCCTCGCACGCGGCGATGACGCGCTCGCGTTGCGCCTGGAACCCAGAGAGGGGCAGGAACGGGGTGTTGAACTCGCTGGCGTAGCGGGCCGCGAGACGGGGCGTGCGCACCGGCCCGCCTCCTCCCACGACGACCGGGACCGGGTCCTGAACCGGCTTCGGGAGCGCCGGCGACTCGGCCACCGGGTACTGCCCGCCCGGCTTGGAGTAGGTGTCGCCGACTGGCGTCGACCACAGGCCCGTGATGATCTCGAGCTGCTCCTCCAGCCGGTCGAAGCGCTCCCCCAGCGGGGGGAACGGGATGCCGTAGGCGGTGTGCTCGTCCTCGTACCAACCCGCGCCGAGACCCAGCTCGGCTCGCCCGCCCGACATCGCGTCGACCTGCGCGACACTGATCGCGAGCGGGCCCGGCAGCCGGAACGTGGCCGAGGTCACGAGCGTGCCGAGCCGGATCGTGCTCGTGTCGCGAGCCAGGCCGGCGAGCGTGATCCAGGCATCCGTCGGGCCGGGCAGGCCGTCCGTGTCACCCATCTTCAGGTAGTGGTCACTCCGGTAGAACGCCCGGTAGCCGAGCGACTCGGCACGTCGCGCCACGGCGAGGAGATCGTCGTACGAGGCACCCTGCTGGGGCTCCGTGAAGATGCTGAGGTCGGGGAGCTGCATGGTCGGGGAGCCTACGGTTCCTCCTTCGCAGGTGCCGCCTCAGGCGATGGCGCGGTCGACCAAGTCGCGCAGGAGTCGACGCCACGCGAGCGAGACCTTGTCGTCAGCCACGTGGAGTTCGGCGGTGATCTCCGCGGGGATCTGTTCCGGCCGCTGCGACTCGACGATCGGACGGTCCTGGGCGACCACCTCGACCTGGAACTGGACGAACTCGTCGTCGGATTGGTCGAACGCGTAGGTGCGGGCCACGTGCCAGAAGGTGCGCGTGGTGTGGTCGTCGATCGGCGATGCGGCGAGGAACACGGCGTACTCCCGCCCGGCCGGGAGTTCCTGGCGGAGCTGAGCCGCCAGGGGCGGGTAGCCCACGTAGTGCATCACCGACATCACCCGGCCGTCGTCGGTGTGCTCGGCATCGTCGTCGAGCCCGCCCGTCTTCACCGAGTCGTTACGGGGCTCGGGCCTGGGCTGGTGGATCCTGATCCGATCGCCGTCCTGCCACACCTCGTGCTCCGGCACCTCGGGAAAGTCGCGGTCACCCAGCGTGCCGGGATGGACCCACGCGAAGTGGGCGAAGTCGAGGAAGTTCTCGACGCGTCGCGACGCGTGGCAGTCCCAGTCGTACGGCGGGCACACCACCACCCGGAAGCGGTCGTCGTCGAACTCGGGGAACTCGGGAATCGGTGCGACCGGCGCGTCGAGGCTCACCCACACCAGCCCGACGTGCTCGACACAGTGGTGTGAGGTGAGCTGCGCCTTCGACGGGACCGGTCGGCTCGGCTGGCTGGGAATGTCGACACACGCCCCCGTCACCGGGTCGTACGCCCAGCCGTGGAACGGGCACCGGACACAGCCGTCGTCCATCCACCCGAGCGAGACCTGCGCGCCACGGTGAACGCAGACGTCGGTGTAGGCGTGGACACCGTCACCACCGCGCACCAGGAGCAGGGGCTGGCCGAGCAGTGTGGCCGTGGCCGGCGCATCGGTGGTGACCTCGGCGGCCACCGCCACCGGGTGCCACGAGCGGCGCAGAAGCCGTCGGAAGTCGTCTGAGTCCGCATCGGGAATCACTGCGCCGACAGTAAACCGTGCCTGCGAGAATCGCCCCATGTTCACGATGCTTCGAACCGGGCGGCTGGTGGTACGACCTCCGGAGCATGGTGATGCCGACGCACTCCACGCCCGCCGCAACGACCCCGAGGTCGCCGAACTCCAGGCGTGGACCCTTCCGGTCGAGCGCGAATCGGTGGAACAGATTCTCGACCAGGCTGCTGCGCTCGACGGGCCGACCGACGGGCAGTGGTGGATGGCGACGGTGTGCCTGCACGACGGCGAGATCATCGGTGACCTCGCCGTGCGCACTTCGTGGGAGGGCAAGTCGGCCGAGATCGGGTTCACCCTCGCCCGCGCGCACTGGGGACACGGATACGCCCTCGAGGCCTCCGGGGAACTGGTGCGCTGGCTGTTCGAGGAGCAGGGCGCCACCCGGGTCCATGCGATGGCACACCCCGACAACCACGCATCGACGATGCTGCTCGAACGGCTGGGAATGCTCTACGAGGGGCGCACCAGGAGCTCGTTCTGGGTCGGCGACGAGTGCACCGACGACGTGCTGTACGGCATGACCCGCCAGGACTGGACGGCGTGGCAGGACCGTCCCCGGAATCCGGCGACGAACGTCGAGTTCGTCGAGATCACACCCGAGAACTCGCGGGCGGTCGAAGAGCTGGCGACCCACTACAGCCAGCGTCGCTTCGTGGCCACGGTCGAGCAGTCCTTCTCCGACGCGCTCTTCCCTCGGCCCCACGAGGGCAAGGAGGTCACACCCTGGTTGCGGGCGGTACGTGCCGACGGCGAACTCGCCGGTTTCGTGATGGTGGCGCTCGTCGAAGGCCAGCCGCCGTACCTGTGGCGACTCCTGGTCGACCGCACGCACCAGCGGCGGGGACTCGGCGACAGGGTCATCGACCTGCTGATCGACCAGTGCAGGGTGTGGGACGCCGACCGGCTCGACGTGAGCTGGGGCGAGGGACGCGGGTCGCCGCAGCCGTTCTACGAGCGTCGTGGATTCGTGCCGACCGGGAAGATCGAGGACGGCGAGACCGAGGCACGCCTGGCCCTCGGCTGACGACCGACTCAGGTCCGGCCCAGCGCCTCGGTGATCGCAGGGACCACCTCGAACAGGTCGCCGATGATGGCGTAGTCGGCCTTCGTGACCATGTTGGCGTCGGGATCGGTGTTGACGGCCAGGATCTGCTTGGCCGCCTTGGCTCCCACCCAGTGTTGGATGGCGCCGCTGATGCCACAGGCGATGTAGAGCTGCGGGGCGATGCGGGTGCCCGTCTGACCGACCTGATCGGAGTGCGGGCGCCAACCGTTGTTGGTGACCGCGCGGCTGCAGCCGACGACCCCGCCGAGGGCGGCCGCCAGCGCCTCGAGCACCTCGAACCCCTCGGCGCTCCCGACCCCGCGGCCGCCACCGACGACGACGGGAGCCGTGGCGAGAGTGACGCCGTCAGCTCGTTCGACCCGGTCGGCGATCATCGTGCGGGCGCCACCCTCGTCCAGGGCCACGTCGAGAGCTGTCACCGTCAGGCTCACCGGCTCGTGGACTTCGACGGGCTCGATGGTGTGATGGGCGACCGACAGGACCGCGATCTCGGCGTCGAGCCGAGCCTGCTCGTTCAGCGATCCGCCCCACTGGACGCGGGTCATGTCCCAGGACTCACCCGGTTCGACGCGCAGACAGTTCGCCACGAACGGGGCATCGAGGGCTGCCGCGGCATGGGCGAGCACTTCGTTCCCGCGCTCGGTTCCGCACGCCAACACCGCGGTCGGCGCGAGCACGCGAACGGCTTCCGCGACTGCGTCGCCGTAGGCCTCGGGTGAGTAGTCGGTGAGCCACCGTGCCGACACGTGATGGGCGGCGGTGGCTCCGTACCGGGCACAGCGGTCAGCCAGCGCATCTGCCCCCTCCCCCACGAGCAGTGCGGCGACGTCACCGAGACCGCGGGCGAACGTGAGCGCCTCGGCCGTCGCGTCCGCCATGACACCACGGTCGTGCTCGACCACGACCAGCACCGTCATGAGACGAGCCCCATCTGTCGCAACAACCCGACGACGTCGGGCGCAGCGTCGGGGCCGGTTCCGAGGACCTCGGTGGCCGACACCTTCTCCTCGGGACGGGCCAGCCGCACCTTCGACTGCCCGCCCGGAGCCGCATCGGAGGCGACGACGTCGACGTCGAGCTTCTTCGAGGCGAGACGTCCCCGCATCGTCGGGTAGCGGGGCCAGGTGATGCCCTCCTTCACGCCGACCACCGCAGGGAGTGCGAGGCGGTACAGCTCGGCACCCGCGTCGGTTTCGCGTCGCACCTCCACGGTCGACTCGTCGTCGGAGACGTCGACCCCCTTGGCCCCGTTCACGACCGGCCGACCGAGTGCCCTCGCGACCCTGATGCCGACCTGGAACCCACCCGTGTCGGCCGATTCGTTGCCGAACACGAGGAGGTCGAACGGACCGTCGGCGGTCTCGATCTCGCGGATCGCGGCGGTGAGTGCCGCGGCGGTTCTCTGGGGATCCCAGTCGTCGGCACCGACCGAGACGAGGGTGGCTGTGTTCA
Organism: uncultured Ilumatobacteraceae bacterium; assembly: GCA_965601935.1. Taxonomy (GTDB): domain Bacteria; phylum Actinomycetota; class Acidimicrobiia; order Acidimicrobiales; family Ilumatobacteraceae; genus CBFCWZ01. The sequence continues at coordinate 4,339 of CBFCWZ010000125.1, read as the reverse complement.
CCCCGATGGAGGCGGCGTAGCGGCACTGCTCCTCGGCCTCCGCGGTCCCGAGGGAGAGCACGTGTGAGGAGCCGCCGTGCTGCTCGACGAGTTGCACGGCCAGCTCCACCCCGCACTCCTCGTGGGGGCTCATGGCGAACCCGAGGTTCGCCGTCTCGACCGACTGTCCGTCGGCGGTGACGTTGATCCGCGCGCCCGGCGCCGGCACCCGCTTCACGCAGACGAGAACCCTCATCGTGTCGGCCTCGCTCGTTCCGTGGCCGTGCTCGTCCTCACGGCGGAGCCGAGTCGCCCGCGGACGAGGGGGGTCGCGGAGCGCCCCCTCGTGCTCCCCCACCACGGGGTCACGTCCGTACTCCGGCGACGGCACATCACGGCTTCATCCTGTGAGGCGGGTGTTCTCCGGGTCGAAGGGACCTCCTGGGCCGACGACTTTCACGGGGTAGAGCTCGTTCATGTACATCACCTGGAGATCGGTACCCGGCTCTGCCAACACGCGGGGAAGATAGGCCATCAGGATCATCTTCCCGACCGACGGGCCGTAGCCCGCCGAGGTCACCCGCGAGACGCGGCCGTGGGAGTCGAAGATCACCTCACCGTCGGGGGTGAGGATCGGTTCGTTCCCGCCCTGCATCCAGCGGACCCGGCCCTGCGAGTCGGTCTGGTCCTCGACGGTGAGGGTGCACATCAGCACCTCCGGGTCACCCCCCTCCCGGGCGGCCAGGTAGGCCTCTTTGCCGATGAAGTCGGCTGCCTTCACCTTCGGACGGGCCAGGCCGGCCTCGAGCGGGTTGTACTCACTCTCCAGTTCTGCGCCCTGCAGGCGGTACCCCTTCTCGAGACGTCCCGACGTGCCGTACACGCCCCCGCCGGTCGGGCGCAGGCCGAGGTCGGCGCCGTGCGCCATCAAGGTGTCCCACACTGCAGGTCCGTCGTTCCACTCCATGTAGATCTCCCAGCCGGTGTCGCCGACATACGAGATCCGGAACAACGATGCGGCCACCTCGTCGTCACCGCAGCGGAGGGTGGTGTCGACGATCCAGCCGTACTTCGAACCGCTCTGGGAGAGGTCCTGATCGGTGAGACGGCCGAGCAGCTCCGGAGCGTTCGGACCCCACAACCCGAGGGTCGAGACCTCGCGGGTGCGGTCGGTCACGACGACCGATCCGTCGGCGGGCATGTACTTGCGGATCCAGTACATGTCGCGGCCGCCGTCGAACACGCCGGTGACCACGCGCACCTTGTCGTCGGCGAGACGCTGCATCGTGAGGTCGGAGTGGAAGCCGCCGTCCGGCGTGAGCCACGGGGTGTAGACGGCTCGGCCGACCGGCACGTCGACCTTGTTCACCGCGAGGTAGTCGGCGAACTCGACGGCGCCGGGGCCCTCGAGGTCGAAGATCTGGAACGCCGAGAGGTCGACCAGGCCACAGTTCTCGCGCAGGTTGAGGTGTTCACCGACCGTGATCGGGCTCCACCACCGGTTGTCCCACTCGACCTCGCGCCCGCTCAGCCCGTAGCGTTCGACGAGGTCGGCGTTCGATTCGTACCACTGCGGCCGCTCCCATGTACGGGCCTGGAAGAAGAACGCGCCCAGCTCCTCCTGGCGGGAGAAGTACGGCGACACCGACAGGTTCCGGCGGCCCGCCCACTGCTCCTGCGGATGGACGATTCCATAGGTCTTGTTGAAGTGCTCCTCCGCACGGGCCCAGATGTGGTCGTCGCCCCGTTCCTCGGGATAGAAGCGCGAGATGTCCGCTCCATGGGCGTCGATCACCCGCGGAGAGCCGTGGGTCATCCACTCGGCGACCACCTGTGCCATGCCCGGCCCCTCCTTCACCCACACCGCCGCAGCCGACCAGAGGTTGCGCACCTCGACGGTCTCGCCGAGGCACGGCATGGCGTCGGGTGTGAGCGAAAGGAGGCCGTTGATGGCGTACTTGATCTCGGCGTCGCCGAGCATGTCCATCAGCTCGATGGCCTCTTCCATCTGCTGGTCGAAGTCGTCGGGGGTGAACGGCATCTCGGTCGGGCTGAGCGCCGCCTCGTCGTTGGACGGGATGTCGTCAGGGTGGTGGAGGATCGGCCGGTGGGCGTACGAACCCACCTCCATCGACCCGGCCGACTGCCGCTCGTAGCAGAAGGTGTCCATGTCGCGGACGATCGGATAGCCGATCTCGTTGTTGGTCTCGGCGAGGATGTCGATCGGCCCGACGTCGGCCATCTGGTGCACCGCCGGCGCCAGCGGGATCGTGGCGCCGGCCATGTTGGCGATCCGGTTCGACCAGACACCACATGCGATCACGACGTACTCGGCCTCGATGGTGCCCTTGTCGGTGACCACGGCGGAGACCTTCCGCATCCCGGGGACCGGGTCGTCGACGGTCTCGACGTCGAGCACTTCGGTGTTGGCGAACACCCGGAGGCCGGAGTTCTCGATGGCCTCCTTGCGCATCACGGTCCCCGTCTCGAGCGAGTCGACCACCGACACCGATGGGCAGTAGAACCCGCCGAGGATCACGTCGTCGCTGATGAAGGGCACGAGTTCCTTCACCTCGCCCGGAGTGAGCAGCTGGGCCTCGACTCCCCACGCCGTGGCGGAGGTCATCCGCCGCTCGAGCTCGTGCATCCGTTCTTCGGTACGGGCCACCTCGATCCCACCCGAGTCGACCGACAGGCCCATCGCGCGGTACTGGTCGGCCGACTGCACGCCGAGAAGAGCCATCTCCTTGTTGTGATCGACGGGGAAGATGAAGTTCGAGGCATGCCCGGTGGACCCGCCGGGGTTCGGAAGAGGGCCCTTGTCGAGCAGCACCATGTCGGTCCAGCCCAGTCGCGAGAGATGCCCGACCAGGCAGTTGCCGACGATCCCTGCGCCGATCACGACGACCTTTGCGGTCGCTGGGAATCCGTTGCCCGTGTCGCTCATCTACCCCGACCCCTTCGCTCCACCCGCGGGTACGAGCGCCCACGGACTCCCTGTTGACTAGCACAGCGGACAGGGAGACTGCGAAGGGGTGAGACGGGCAGCGGCGGGTCCACGCCACCTCCACAGCAGCCCGACCGCATCGGGTGGAGCACGCACCGCCACAACTTTGCAACAATGGGGTGAACGACTGCGGGGGTCGTCGGCCCCGTATGGGGAGGAGCACACCGATGAGTCAGGAAATGCTGGAACGGCCGGCCTCCGACACCGGGGAGCCGGAAGCCGCGAGCATGGACACCACGCGCCCACCGAGCAGCCGGGGTGAGACCGTCGCAGACGTCATCGCCCCCGCGATCGAGGCGATCCTGCCGAACGGTCTGCCGATCCAGTGGGAGTTCTGGGACGGCAGCACGCTCGGCGAGGACCGCGGTCCGGGACGAGCCATCCTCCGCTCGCCGGACGGTGTACGACGAATCCTCACCGCGCCGGGACAGCTCGGGTTCTCCCGTGCCTTCGTGTGCGGCGACATCGACGTCGACGGGCCGCTCGCCGAGACGTTGCGCGCCCTGCTCGACAGCAACGAGGGCGACATCAACGTCCCGCCGGCCGCGATCCCTCCGCTGATGGCGGCGGCTCGTCGACTCGGGGCGTTGGGGCGGCCACTCCCGCTTCCACCCGAGGAAGCGCGCCCGAAGGGCGTTCTGCACTCGATGCGGCGCGACAAGCAGGCCGTCAGCCACCACTACGACGTGGGCAACGACTTCTACCGAATCGTGCTGGGCGAGTCGATGACCTATTCGTGCGCCCGCTTCGAAACACCCGACACGCCGCTGGCCGATGCCCAGCGCGCGAAGCACCTTCTGGTCGGCAGGAAACTCGGTCTGGACGACCCCGACCATCGCGGACGCGCGGTCGGAGACAGGCCGCGCCTTCTCGACGTGGGCTGCGGGTGGGGCAGCATGGCGATCGACTGCGCGTCGGCCTTCGACGTCGACGTGGTCGGGGTGACCATCAGCGATGCACAGGCTGCCAGGGCCCGCCAGCGTGTCCGGGAGGCAGGGCTCGACGACCGGGTCGAGATCCGCATCCAGGACTACCGCGAGGTGAGTGACGGCCCGTTCGACGCCATCTCGTCGATCGGGATGTCCGAACACGTGGGCATGAAGCGGATGGACACCTACTTCGGGGGCCTCTACGGGCTGCTCCGGCCGGGTGGCCGGATGCTCAACCACGCCATCTCGTCGGTCGGTGGCTCCACACTCGGTCGCCGCAGCTTCACCTACCGATACGTGTTCCCCGACGGAGAACTCCTCGACGTCGGCGACACCGTCACGTCGATGGAACGGGCCGGATTCGAGGTGCGCGACGTGGAGGGCCTGCGCGAGCACTACGCCCGAACGCTGCGCCACTGGGTGG
>CBFCWZ010000124.1:0-9944 GCA_965601935.1 uncultured Ilumatobacteraceae bacterium | reverse complement strand
CAAGATGGAAGTGGAGGACCGCCTCATCACGGCGCCGCACATCCTCCTCGCGGCGGGGGCCCGCCCGGTCATCCCGCCCGTTCCCGGACTCGTGGAGACCGGCTTCCACACCTCCGACTCGATCATGCGGTTGCCCGATCTGCCGCGCCGCCTCGGCATCATCGGCGGCGGCTTCATCGCCGTCGAGATGGGCCACGTGTTCTCCGCGCTCGGCAGTGACGTCACCCTGTTCAACCGCTCGAATCTCCTGCTGCGCCACTTCGACCACGACATCGCCGGCCGCTTCACCGAGGTGTTCGGCCAGCGGGTCGACCTCCAACTCGGTCACATGCCAACTCGGGTCGAAAGAGTGGCCGACGGGATCAAGATCACCTGCTCGACCGGTGAGACCGTGGTCGACGAACTGCTCGTCGCCACCGGCCGCGAGCCGAACAGCGATCTCCTCGACGTCGACAGCGCCGGGCTCGACTGCCACCACCACGGCACCATCGCCGTGGACGACACGATGGCCACCAGCGTCCCCGGGATCTGGGCGATCGGCGACGTCGCCAACAGCTACCAGCTCAAGCATCTCGCCAACGCCGAGGCCAAGGTGGCCTTCTGGAACATCGCCCACCCCGACGACCAGATGCACCAGAGCTACAAAGCCGTGCCGAGCGCCGTGTTCTCGAATCCGCAGGTCGCCACGGTGGGGCTCACCGAACAGCAGGTGATCGACCAGGGGATCCCGCACCGCGTGGGGATGCGCGACTACGCGGGCACCGCCTACGGATGGGCGATGGAGGACGAGTCGTCGTTCGCCAAGGTGATCGTCAACACCGAGACCGGCATGATTCTCGGCGCCCACGTCCTCGGTCCCCACGCCGCAACGCTGATCCAGCCGGTGGTGCAGGCGATGGAGCTCGACACCCCCGCGTCGGTGATCGCCAACGACGTCTTCTACATCCACCCGGCCCTGACCGAGGTGCTGGAGAACGCCCTCCTCGACGCCCTCGACTGATCGACCCGGCGCCGCGGAGGCGGTCGGAGTCGGTGGTCGAACACATCCCCGGTGTGCTGAGTGCAGACCCCGTCGGCTTCCGACGTCGGCGCTGTGTGCACCCAGAACGGCGGGAGCCGGCGAACCCGGCGTACCATCCGGCGATGGGTGTGAGCACGAGCAACTGGGCCGGCAACCAGCGGTGCGTCCCCGCCGCGGTGCACCAGCCCGGGTCGACCGCGGAGGTCGCGGCAATCGTCCGGCGGGCGGCCGAGGCAGGGGAGAGGGTCAAGGTCGTCGGCGGTGGCCATTCGTTCACCGGTGCCGCGATGACCGACGGGCATCTGGTCAACCTCGACCGCATGAACCAGGTCGTGGAGGTCGACGGACACGACGTGACGGTGCAGGCCGGGATCCGCCTCTTCGACCTGAACGAGGATCTGGCCTCCCGTGGTCTCGCGCTGGCGAACCTGGGTGATATCAACGTCCAGTCGATCGCCGGCGCCATCGGCACGGCCACCCACGGCACCGGCCGCGCGTACGGCAACCTCGCCACCATGGTCGTCGGCATGGAGATCGTCACCGGTGAGGGTGATGTCATCGATGTGGTGGAGGGCGACGAGGTGTGGCGTGTCGCGCGGGTGGGTGTGGGAGCGCTCGGCATCGTCACGTCGGTCACGCTGCGCGCTGTTCCTGCCTTCAACCTCCATGCCGTCGAGACCGTCGAGGTGGTCGACGACGTGCTGTCCGATTTCGACTCGTTCATGTCCGGGACCGACCACGTGGAGTTCTTCGTGATGCCCGGTTCGCGCCGGTGCCAGGTGAAGCGCAACACGCGCACCGGTGAGCCGGCCCGACCGGGGTCGAAGTTGGCCTACGTCCGCGACAAGTGGGTGGGTGAGAACCTGGCGTTCGGCACGGTGTGCCGGGTGGGGCGGCGCTGGCCCACGATGGCCCCGAAGATCGCCGGCCGCATCATGTCGGTGGCCGGTGAGCGGGACGTGGTCGACCGCAGCGATCGTGTCTTTTCCAGCCCGCGGCGGGTGAAGTTCCTCGAGATGGAGTACGGCATCCCGCTGGAGGCTGTTCCGGAGGCTCTGGAACGGGTCCGTGCCCACGCCCGCTCGCTGCCGTTCCCGACGATGTTCCCGATCGAGGTCCGCTCATCCGCGGCCGACGACATCCCCCTGTCGACCGCCCACGGCCGCGAGTCGGGATGGATCGCCTGTCACCAGTACGTGGGCACGCCCCACGAGCCGTACTTCCTCGGCGTCGAGAAGATCATGAACGACTACGAGGGCCGACCACACTGGGGCAAGCTGCACTACCAGACCGCCGAATCCCTCGCCCCCCGCTACCCGGAATGGGACGCCTTCCAGGCCATCCGCGATCAGTTGGACCCTGCCCGCGTGTTCACCAACCCGTACCTCGACCGCGTCCTCGGAACCTGACAGCACCAACCTGCAACAGGTGTCAGACACGTGTTGCAGGTCAGTCGTCGCAGCGGCCGGTGTCGACGGGGTCGGTGAGGGTGGCGCGGGTGTCGGGGTCGAGGAGTTCGTTCGGCAGGTTGACGCCCCAGGCCCGTTCGGGGCGTTCGTTGCTGCGGGCCCAGAGGATGCCGACACCTCCTCCCGGTAGCACGACCATGGCACCGGAATCGCCCTCACGGACGTCGGCCTCCATCTCGAAGCCGTCCCTGGTGACGTCGGCCTCGCGGTAGATGTCGGTGGTGAGGATGCGGGCCGGGCGGAGCACCTCGATCTCGGCCACGTCGATCGACATCTCCCCGTCGACCTCACGGGGAGCGACGAGGACGCCCAGCTCGCCCGACGCCGCGAGCTCGTCGCGCGGGGGGAGCGGGAGACCGAGTTCCGGGTCGACGCGGAGGGCCGCCACGTCGTTGTCCGGATCGAACCACACCACCGTCGCCGCAGAGCCATTGCCCTGCGTGTCGAACACCTGGACCGCGTCCGTGCCGGCGACCACGTGGGCAACCGTCACGACGAGACCTTCTTCGACCACCGACCCCGCTCCGAGGTCGAGGTTCGGCCCGCACCCGCTCGCCCTCACGTCGACGGCGGCCAGCACCGCCGCCTCGCTGTCGGCCGTGCCGGCCGGCTCGGGCTCCTCACCGGCGGGAGCGTCACTCCCACAGCCCGCCAACCAGAACACCACTGCCACCACCCCCCGTTTCGGTCGCGATCGGTGCGACCCGGTCCGCACACATCTCGACCACAGCGAAGACGGTGGGGTCACGGGGAGGTGCGGTCGGAGACTGTGCGGGCGACGTGGCCGTAGCGCTCGAACTCGTCGGGGCCGGCGGCGGCGGCGCTGTACAGCGCGAGGCGCGTGGCGAGGTCGCCGTGGCTGTCGATCAGCGCATCGGCGAGACCGTCCCACGACGACTCCGTGCAGAACACGGCGAGGTGGTCGTCGGTGATCTCCTCGGCCATCCCCGCGAAGTCGCCCGCTTTCTGTTTGGCGTGGATCCTGGCGGTGGTGCCGTCGAACCCGGCGTCGTCCCAGATGAACGCGTAGTTCGGGGTCGACCCGTAGAACGACAGGTACAGCCGGGCCGTGTCGCGGGCCTTGGCGATCTCCGCGTCGGTGTCGCCCACGATCGTCGTGACAGGAACGATCAGCGCGATGTCGTTCACATCGCGGCCGGCCTTCTCGGCGCCGGCGGCGATGTTCGGCAGGGCGTGGCGGCGTAGATAGCCGGGCTCGCCGATCGGGTGGATGTGGACGCCGTCGGCCACTTCGCCGGCCATTCTCAGCATCCAGGGGTTCACGGCGGCGATGTCCACCTTCGGGTCGGGTACGTCGATCGGTCCCGGGCTCCACTGCGGGGTGAGGTACGTCAGTTCGTAGAAGTCGCCGTGGTGGTCGAGCGGCTCACCCCGGAACCCGGCGAAGCATGCCTTCACCGCGAGCACGTAGTCGCGCATCCGTGGCCCGGGATGGTCGAACTCGGCGGCGAACCGGCGTTCCACATGGGTGCGTACCTGCGTCCCGAGGCCGAGCCGGAAGTGGCCACCGGTGGCTTCCTGGATCTCCCAGGCCAACTGCGCCGAGATCATCGGGCTGCGCGGGAACGCAACCGCCACCCCGGTCGAGAGCTCCAGACCTGGGGCAGCGAGCGCCGTGGCTGCTGCTGCCGGGAATGCGGTGCGGCCACCCTCGGTGAACAGGATCCCGTCGTAGCCGGCGGCCTGGGTCCGCCGGGCCACGTCCCCCATCTCGGTCAACCGCCGCGGGAATGCCATCACGTCGACGCGCATGGCGCGACCGTAGTGTCGGGCTCGATGCACCCTCTGCTCGAGGTACTCGCAGCGGCGGCCGCCGACGTCCACCCTCCCGTCGACGGGGGCGTCGACGTGTACCCGCTCGACGCCAACGGCACGGGAGCGGTCGTCGAGCTGACCGGTCACTCGTATGTCCTCACCGATCGTGACCCCGACGAGGTCGTCGCTCGGGGCGCCGACGGGTTCGGGGGCGCGTCGGCCCCCGACCTGAAGCTGTGGCTTGCCGGCCCGGGAGGATGGATCGGAACCCAGGATGCGGTTCTCGTCGCCCGTGGCAGGGGAGGGGGCGGGTTGCCGGAACGAACCGACCTCGAGGACCACTCCCGTGTGGTCCGGGCACGTCAGCACCGGGGCGATCTGCGCGTGTTCGGTGACGAGCACGGGCTCGTCACGATCGGCCACGGTCTCGTGGGACGGACCGAGATCTCTGTCGAGTTGTTCGCTGACGTGCGACATGGCACAGGTCATGGCCGGCGCCTGATCGGCGAGGGACTCGACCTCGTGGAACCGGGTGCGCTGGTGTTTGCCCAGGTCGCGCCAGGTAATGCGGCCTCCGTTCGGGCATTCCTGCGTGCCGGGTTCTCCCCCCTCGGCGCCGAGACGCTGTTCGAACCGCAACGCGATTGAAACCAACGGGTTGGTGTCCGGTCATCTGTTCCAGATAGACCGAGGGAGCACCCTGGCGGGTTGTGAGATTGCAATGGTGTACGACGTCATCCTCCGGAACGGAACGGTGGTCGACGGCACAGGCGGATCGGCTCGGCAGGCCGATGTGGCGGTGCTGGGCGATCGCATCGCCGAGGTCACCGACCTCGACGAAGGCGGGATCTCCCATCGCGCGCGCCGCGAGATCGACGTCGAAGGGCGACTCGTCACACCCGGGTTCATCGACGTCCACACCCAGCTGGACGCTCAGATCGTGTGGGATCCGAGTGGTGCACCGGCCACCGATCACGGGGTCACCTCCGTGGTCATGGGGAACTGCGGGCTCAGCCTCGCTCCGCTCGGGTCGGCCGAGCCACCGGCCGTGGCCGAGATGCTCGAAACGTTCAGCGATGTGCCCCGCGAGGCCTACCTCGAAGGGCTCAGCTGGGAGTGGAGGAGCTACGGGGAGTACCTCTCGTTTCTCGCCCGCCAGTCGGTGGGCCCGAACGTCGGTGGAATGGTCGGCCACGCGGCAATCCGACTGGCCGTGATGGGGGAGCGGGCCTTCGACGACCTGGCCAAACCCGACGACCTGGCGGCAATGGTCGATCTCGTCGACGAAGCGATGACGGCCGGAGCACTCGGGTTCTCGACCAGCCGGACCTACCTCCACCGGGTGCCCGACGGCCGTCCTCTCCCCGGCAGCCACGCCCATCCTGACGAGCTGTGTGCCCTCGCCGACGTGCTCGGACGACACCGCAAAGGCGTCGTCCAAGGAGCGATGCGGCTCGGCGAACGTGACGGTGACGACCTCGCGAACACGCGCGCCGAGGTCGAGACCCTGGGTGAGATCAGCCGTCGCAGCGGGCGCACGGTCACCTTCGGCGTCCTCCAGAGCAACCGTCGTCCCGATCTCTTCCGGACGGTGATCGAGATCGCCCGCGGCGAGAACGAGGACGGCGCCCACCTTCGTCCGCAAACTCCCGCCCACGGGGTGGGGATGCTCTTCTCGCTGGACACACGAACGCCGTTCGACGAGGCGCCCGCATGGCAGGAGCTGCAGACGCGCACCAACGGGCGCCGCCTGCAGATGCTGCGCGACCCTGCCTTCCGGCAGCGTCTCATCAGCGAAGCCGATGTCCACGGGACCGGGCTCGACCTGTCCCGGCTGTACGTACTGGAAGCACCCGATTCCCGTTACGACCCCCAGCCGGAGAGGTCGCTGCACGAGATCGCGCTCGCCCGGGGAGTCAGCCCCGGCGCGGCGTTCATCGAGTTGTGCATGGAGCACGACGGCCACCTCGTCATGTACATGCCGATCCTCAACGAGGATCTGTCCGCCGTGGCCGAGATGCTCGACGATGATCTCGTGGCGCTCGGCATGTCCGAGGCAGGTGCCCACGTCCGCGCGGTGATGGATGCCGATCAGCCCACCTTCCTGCTCGCGCACTGGGTGCGCGACGAGCGACGCTGGTCGGTCGAGGAAGCGGTGCGCCGGCTCACCTCGGACCCCGCCGACCTCTTCGACCTGGGTGACCGCGGCCGACTCCACCGCGGTGCGTACGCCGACATCAACGTGATCGATCTCGACGCCCTCACCCTCCCACCGCCCGAGTTCGTGCGGGACCTGCCGACTGGGGCGGGCCGCTTCGTCCAGCGTGCGGGTGGCTATGACTACACCTTCGTGAACGGACAGCCCTTCCGTGAGTTCGACGAGCCGACCGGCGAGATGGCCGGTCGTGTCCTGCGTCCGAACTGACGTCCCGGCCGGTCAGGTTTCGTCGACCCGCCGCCGTAGCTCGACCCAGACTTCTTCGCCTGCGAGGACCGACAGTTCATCGCGCATCGAGTCGACCACCATCTCCGTGCCCACGTAGGCCTCGCCGCCCTCGGACCGCTCGGTGCAACACCACGCCATCGTGTCCGCGATGTCGGTCCAGTCGCGACGCGTCCAGCGCCGAACGGTGGCGGTTTCGCGTTCCTCGTCGATCGGCTCCCAGTCGACGCGGAGGGGGAGCTGCCAGCACACCGACGGCTTCCACTCGGTCGGCGACTCACCCGCATCGAGGGCTGCGAGGTGGAGGGCGCACCCCTCTCCGCCAGCGAAGCCAGGTCGGTTGAGGAAGATGCAGGCGCGCTCGACCACCCGAGTGTGGGTCCGGGCATCGTCGCCGAAGATGCCGGGCCCGGTCCGGGCGGCCTCGTGGAACTGCCAGCGGTCCGGCTCGAGAAGTGCGGCGAACGCGGAGATCTGGCGGGCCTCGTCCTGGCCGGGTTCACCGTTGCCGAAGTGGGCGCCGAGAGAGCAGCAGCCCTGCCGGAGTTCCTCGGCCGGCCGGTCGAGGATCCCCTTGCAGCCGTTGCCGTAGAGGCAGGTCCAGTTGGAGGTGAGGAACTCGCGCTCGAAGCGCCACGTGACCGATTCACCCTCGATCTCCACGAACTCCGGCTCGCCGCTCATGGCACGTCGGCGAACCGGACGACGGAGGGCTCGTTGCTGACGGTCACGGTGCTCTCGATGTCGGACACCTCGATGAGCATCTCGCCGGCCGACATGTCCGACGCGACGACGACCTGTCCGTCGGGCGCCACCCCGATGAGCGACCCGGAGTCGAGTGGGACCGGTGTGGCCGTCCCATCGTCGAGGATCTGGATGTCGGCCCCTCCGATGACGGTGGCGGTGCAGCCGTCGTACGAGCTCGCCGTGACCAGGCCACCGTTGAGTGCCCCGAGGAGTTCGCCCGTGTCGAGGTCGATGTGGCTGGATCGGCCGGTGCTGGTGCCGTCGCCGACGATGACACACCGCGTCGCCGAACCCACTTCGTTGAGCAACTGGCCCCGTGCCGAGAGAACCACGTCGCCGTCGCGGTCCACCGCATACACGCCGTCGCTCCCGAGGATGACAAGCCGATCGTCGGCCAGCGCCGTCGAACCGCTCCGGATCTCGGTCGTCGCACCCTCGCCTGCGACGTTGCCCTTCTGATCGATGGTCCCGTTGGAGGACACCGTGGTGATCGTTCCGTCGGCAGCAACCGTCACCATCGACTTGTCACCGGTGAGCATCATCGCCACGGGGCTGGGCACGTCGACGGTGCCGACGCGATCACCGGTCAACTCGAACACGTCGAGCTCGGCCTGATCGCCCGCCCGTTGTACCGTCACGATCGACTCGTCGTTGATCGCCCCGACCTGGCCACCCAGCAACGTGGTGGCCCCGGTCTCGAGTTCCAGGAGCACGGTCTGGAAGGAGTTGGCGTCGGAGATCGCCACGTGCGTGCCCGACAGGTTGCTGCGGAGGTCCTGGGCGAACATCCGCGGGTCGGGGAGTGCCGCCGCCTCACCGATGGCCAGCGTGCTGCGGTCGCGTGTGTCGACCACGGTGACGTCACCGCCCGTGGGTGCGCCCACTGCCATCAGTGCCCGGTTGCCACCGGTGACCTCCAAGATCCCGTCCTCGACGGTCCGGACGGTCTCGGATTCCCCGTCGGACAGGTTCACCTGTGTGAGCCGCCCGTTCAGGGCGAGGAGGACGAGTGTCCTCGAGTACGACTCGATGTTGGCGTCGAGCAGCCTCGTGCCGACCGTGTAGGCGTCGAACAGCTCCCCGTTCGACGGATCGACCAGACGCACCTCGTCGTCGGTCACGACCACCGCGGTGTTCCACGAGTCGCTCGTGTCGAGGTTCGAGCTGTCCAGGTCGTCGTCGTCGAGGAACCGACCGATGATCACGGCGACGGCGGCGATCACGACCACGATGACCCCGGTGAACACGGCCCGGTTGACGAAGATCTGCTGGGGCGTCCGCCGATGCGCACCGGTCGTGGCGGACCGGTCTGGCAACTCGAGGGACATCGACGGCGATCGTAGGCGCACTAGGTTCGATCGCCATGGAGTTCCCGTGTCCTCGATGCAGTTCGACCGTCGACGAGGAGTACTACGGGCCGTGCCCATCGTGCCGCACGGAACTCCTCACGATGTACCGCTCGGAGGGCCGCGTCGTCGACGTGGCCGAGTACGAGCCCAAGATGAACGTCACCCCCAACGCCGTCGCGTTGAAGGACGACTGACCCGCGCCCCTACGCGGCGGGCGCACTGCAGCAGGCTTTCTGATCGACCGGGTCGGCGTGGCTCCCGAGTCGGTCGAGCGAGCCCTCTTGGCCGCACCTGCAGCGCCAACGCAGAACGGGGCCGTCGGGACCGTTCCAGAAGCCGATCGTGTTGCGGCGGGTGAGCAGGACCGGTGAATCGTGGCGGGGGCAGTGGACCGAGGCATCATGTGGCAAGAATGCGATGGTCAGTGTCATTCTGCCAATAGCGGAATCGACGTCATGGCAGTCGGAACAGCCCAGCTTCCGCGGCAGGATCGCGCCCACCGAGTGGCAGTTGACACCCCGCACGTTCACCCGCCGCTTCAAGGCCTCCACGGGGGCCACCTCATCGCAGTGGGTCCTCACCCAACGCGTCCTCACCGCCCAGCGGATGTTGGAGGAAACCCCGCGTCGGTCGAGGAGATCGCCTTGGCCTGCGGGTTCGGCTCGTCGGCCAGCCTGCGTCAGCACTTCACCAAGGTCGTCGGCTCCACCCCGAGCGCCTATCGCGCCACCTTCCGGCTGGCCGCGTGATGCCCCTTCGCCGGTCAACGGACCCACCGCGACGAGCACGGCGCCGATAGCCTGACGGGCGCCCCGGTGACGGGGTCCCTTCGGGGACGTAGCTCAGTTGGCTAGAGCACCTGCTTTGCAAGCAGGGGGTCGTGGGTTCGATTCCCATCGTCTCCACCAGGTCTGACCAGGTGTGATCCACCTCGGAGGATCGCACCGAACTCCGGGACCGGCCACGTCGCGACGCCAGAATCGCCAGGAAGCCGACGAGCTCGGCGCAGCGCTCCCCGTCCTGCGTGACGCAGACCGACCCGCTCCGCCACACTCACCGGCCCGCTCGAACAACGGCTCACCGACGCGGGCTCACTCCCACACCACCCCAACCCGGGCCACAAGCACCGGAGATCGGCC
>CBFCWZ010000123.1:0-9983 GCA_965601935.1 uncultured Ilumatobacteraceae bacterium | reverse complement strand
GACGACGGGTCGGAGCACCTCAGCGGGACTCGTAGACCTCGAGTACGTCCTCCACCGCACCGTCGGCGACGATCTGGCCGGCATCGAACCAGATCGCCCTGTCACACGTCCGACGGATCTCGTTGAGGTTGTGCGTGACCATGATCACGGTCCCGGCCTGATCACAGATCTCGTTGAGGCGGTCGAGGCCGCGTTTGCGGAAGTTACGGTCACCGACGGCGAGGGCCTCGTCGATCAGCAGCACGTCGGGCACGGTCAGCGTGGCGATCGAGAAGGCCAACCGGGCGCGCATCCCCGACGAGTAGGTGTCCAATGGGCGGGCGAGCGCGTCTCCGAGGCCGGAGAAGTCGGCAACCTCGTCGAGCCGGGACTCGACCTCGTCGCGTGACATTCCGATCGCCAAGCCGCCCAGCATCACGTTGCGGTAACCGGACAGCTTCGGTCGCAGCGTCGCTCCAACCCCGAGCAGGCGTACCTCTCCACGGACCCGGACCATCCCGGTAGTCTTCGCCTGGAGCCCCGCGATGGCCCTGAGCAAGGTGGACTTCCCCGAGCCGTTGCTCCCGACGATGCCCAGAGCCTCACCGATCCCGATCGACAGCGACACGCCCTGCACCGCGTGGATCGATGTGGACGCCCGCGACCGCAGCCGCGAGATCAGCGGCCCTGACTGCGCTCCCCGGTCCTCGTAGACCTCGTAGTGGACGTGGAGGTTCTCCGCGACCACTGCCAGTTCCTCCTCCGGGCGCGGATCGACGACGCCGACGTCATTCACGGCTGTAGCTCCCTTCACCGGCCCGGAACCACAGGAACCCGAATATCAATAGTCCGACCGTCCACAGCGATCCGAAGATCAGCATCTCGGGAAGGACCTCATAACCGTCGAGGATCGCCCAACGGGCAACGCTGATGAAGCAGTAGAGGGGGTTCAACGCGAAAAGGATCTCCATCGTGCGGTTCCCCTCGGCGTAGGCGCTCACGTTGAAGATGACACCGGACCCGTAGAACAGCAGCCGGAAGATGAAGGGGAGCACCTGTTGCACGTCGCGAACGTGGGCCGTCGCCCGTGCCACGACCATTCCGAGGCCCAGATTGAAGACGGACTGCACCGCCACGATGGGAACGAGTAGCACCCACTGCCACCGCGGCGGCTGTCCCGTCAGGAACGCAACCGCGAAGATCACCAGGAACGACGTCGCCGAGGCGAGGGTCTCGACCAGGGTCGTCGTGATCGGCAGGATCGCACGAGGGAAGCTGAAGGCTTTGATCAACCCGACGTTGCGGATGATCGAGAGCGAGCTCGCGGTCGTCGCTCGCTGGGTGAACTGGAACAGAAAGACCCCGACCGAGAGGAAGAGTATGAGATTGCCGACGCCACGGTCGATGCCGAGGATGAGCCCGAAGATCAGGTAGTAGATCGCGATACTGATGACGGGTGTCAGCAGATACCAGAGGTTGCCCAGAACATCGTTGACCTGCCGACTACGGAGCTCCGCCTGCGCGACGTACCAGATGTAGCTGCGTCGCTCCCAGATCCCGTCGAGGTACCGCCCGAGACGCTCGGTCTCGTGAACATCCCGCAATTCGGGGGCACTGCGGGTGGCGTCGGACGCCGTCGTCACCCGAGCAATGCTAGCGACTGACGTCGCGAGCCCACCTGGACCCGGACGCTACGCTGCCGGGGTGGGCGCCGATCACCGTCAGGCACTGGTCTGGATCGTCCTCACGATGGGAGATCGACCCCGTGAACTAGAGCGGGCGCTGGATTCGATCGCCGAATCCGGCAGCGACGCGCTGGTGGTCTCGAACGGCGGCGGGGCGGAGGCGGCCCCGGCGGGCGCCTCCGTTCTCGAACTACCCGAGAACCTCGGGATCCCCGGTGGCCGACATGCCGGAGCGCAGGCGTGTCACGCCGCGTATCTGGGATTCCTCGACGATGACGCACAACTCGCCGGCAACTGCTCCGAACTTGTTCGCACGGCGTTCGATGACGACCCCGAGCTCGGAGCGGTCGCCCTCCACATCACCGACGAGAATGGAGCGACCCTGCGCCGGCACGTCCCGCGTCTCGGCTCGAGGGGCGCCGACCACTCTAGGGAGGTCGCCACGTTCCTCGGGGGCGCGTGCGCGATCCGCGCCGCCGCCTACGAGTCCGTCGGCGGCTACTTCGAGGAGCTCTGGTACGGCCACGAGGAGCTCGAACTGAGCTGGCGTCTGATCGAAGCCGGCTGGCGGATCCGCTACCTCGCCGACGCGGTGGTGACCCACCCGCACATGCCGATCTCCCGCCATGCCGAGGGATGGAGGCTCACGGGGCGGAACAGGGTCGCAATCGCACGCCGGACACTGCCGTGGCCGATCGCTTTCGCACACGTCACGGTGTGGCTCGGCCTCGGTCTGCTCCGTGCTCCCGACCGCGCCACACGACGCGCCTACCTCCGGGGATGGCGGTCGGGATGGAGCCTCGCGGTGGACCGCAATCCGGTCCGGTGGAGGACCGTATGGCGGCTCACCCGGCTGGGTCGGCCACCGGTCCTGTGACCCCGGATCGAGCGCACCGGCAGCCTGCGACGATCCGGATGCGGCCACGACAGCGCCGGTATAGTTGCCCCTCTTTCCTCGATGGAGTGATCACTTGAAGACGATTCTCTGGCTCGGCGCCCACAAGACCGGAACCACGTTCCTGCAAAAGGGGCTCGACGCGTCGCAGGATCGCCTGAGAGAGCACGGTGTCCACTACGTCGAACTCGAGGAGTTCCGAGTCAAGTACACCCGACCGCTCCTCAACGTCCAGCCGCCCGATCCGCCCGCACCGAGCGAGTTCGGGAAAGCCGGCACGTCGATCGACCTGGTCTTCGACGAGAACATCCCCGGCTACGTGCAGGACTCTCTCACCGTCGCTGGCTTCTACCCGGAGGCGGGTCGGCGCGCCTACTCGATCGTCAACCACCTGGGTGTCGAGGTCGACGAGGTGGTGTTCGGCGTCCGCGCCTACGACGGCTTCCTACCCTCGGTCTACTGCGAGACGCTGAAGTCGATGCCCTTCATCACCTTCGATCGATACCGGGAGAAGGCATTCGCGCCGGAGCGGCCCATCCGCGAGAGTCGCACGGCGGGGGAAACCCCTGACTTCGACTTCCGGCGGCTGAACTGGCACGAACTCCTCACCCGGCTCGACCGGGCCTTCCCGACCGCCCGCACGAGGGTGTACTTCTACGAGCAGGTGCGCGGCCGGGAAGCTCGCCTGCTGTCGGAGATCATCGGCATCCCCGTCGAGAGCTTCGCACTCCCGACCGAACTCGAGCGTCGCGGCTTCTCCGCCCGGGCCGTCCAGGAGCTCCATCAGATCAGCACCGAGCGGACGATCGAACGCAGCGACGTGCGGAAGGCGAACTCCACATTCCCCAGCGGATCGGAGAACCCGTCGTTCTCCCCGTGGACCGACGATGAACGAAGACGGCTCCGCCGCGAGTACGAGCGGCACTCGGAGTTGATCTCCGCCGACCCGGCACTCGAGGTTCTCGACCTCCGCGACCTGGAGACCAGGATCGATCGAACACCGTGAGGAAACAGCCCGACCTGTCGATCGTGGTCCCGGTCCACAACGCCGCAGACTCTGCCACCCAACTGATCGAGTCGTTCCGCCAGATCGACGCGACGTGCGAGGTCATCCTCGTCGACGACTGTTCCGACGACGGCAGCGGCGCCCGCCTCGACGACCTCGCCGAGTCGGACGACGTCACGGTCGTCCACCATCCGCGTAACCTCGGTGCGGGAGTCGCCCGCAACACGGGCTTCGCGCTCGCCACCGGGCGGTACACCCTCTTCTTCGACGACGACGACATCTTCCACCCCGCTGGGGCCGACAGGGCGATCGACCGCCTCGACCGCACCGGGGCCGACGTGGCGATGACCACCTACCGCTTCCGGCGTGATGCCGAGCTGCGTGAACCGATGAACGACCCCGACGTCAAGATGTGGAAGCAGGTGATGGGCGACTCGAGTGAGCGCACGGTGACGCTGGACAAAGCCTCACAGCTCCTCAAGTTCACCAACTACCCGTGGAACAAGGTGCTGCGCACGTCGACGTACCACGACGCCCGTCTCGAGTTCGGGAAGGGCCCGGTCAACAACGACGTTCTCGGCCACTGGTGGATCCTGCTGCGCGCCGGCGAGATCGTGCTGATCGACGAGCCGATCTGCACCCACGTCGTGCAGCAGAGCGGCCGCAACCTCACCAACCGGGTGGATGGGGGCCGGCTGGCGCTCTTCGACGCCCTCAACGAGACACTCGACCTCCTCGAGTCGACGCCCCACCTGCGTCGACGGTACGCCCATCATTACTGGTCGTTCGCACTCAACCTTGCGGCGTGGGGGCGCGCCCGAGTCGCGGCCCGACTCCATCCTGAGTACGACGAACAGCTCGCCCGTCTCGTATTCCGCGTGGACCTGTCGGACTACGCGCGGATCCGAACCGAACTGGATCCCAGCCTCGCCGACCAGATCCGCCAGGAAGCGCTGGCCTGAACCATGGCGCAGCTCTCCATCATCGTCACGACGTACAACGTCGCTCCGTATCTCGAGGAATGCCTCGACAGCCTGCTCGCCCAGACATTCACCGACACCGAGATCCTGGTCGTCGACGACGGCTCGACAGACCAGTCCCCGGAGATCATCGAAAGGTACGCCGACAACGATGGGCGAATCGTCCCCGTGCTGCTCGAGACGAACAGCGTCGGCGGCGTCGCCACCGCGGCCAATGCCGGGCTCGACCGGGCCACTTCACCTTGGATCGGGTTCGCCGACGGAGACGACTACTTCGAGCCGACCATGTTCGAGAAGCTGCACGAGGCGGCCACGTCCACTGACAGCGACCTCGCGATGTGCAGGTACAAGTTGAGCGACCCGGATCTGGTCCTCACGGACCCGGCCGAGGTCGGGAGGTGGGCCCAGGTCGACGCAGGCCACCATGTGCTCACCGCCGAGACCCGGAAGCGCTTCCTCCGTTTCATCGCCGTCCCCTGGCGTAAGCTGTACCGGCGCGAGATGCTGGAGACCAACTCCATCCGCTTCCCCGTCGGCGACTACTTCTACGAGGACAATCCATTCCACTGGTTCTGCGTGGTCAGCGCGGACTCCATCGCCCTCGTTCCCGAGGTTCTCTGCTACCACCGGATCGGACGAGCCGGCCAAACCATGGCGACGGCCGACGAGCGACTGTTCCGGATCTCCGCCCATCACGCCACGATCCACGCCTGGCTGGAGGATCGGGGCCTCCTCGATGCCTACGCGGCGACGCTGCTGGCGTGGGCGATCTCCCAGATGGAGTGGATCGCCCCGCGCACGCCGCCGGAACTGCGCCGCCAACTGTTCACGATTCTCCAAGTTGTGTACGCCGGATACACCGAAGAAGTGGTGCAGCAGGCACTGGTCGAAGGCTCGAAGGGCAAGACGGCCCGCGAGCTCTCACGAACGGTCACCCATGGCAACTTCGCGTCGTTCAACCGCACGCTCGACGCGGGTCCAGCCTCCTCGTCGCTCCTCACCACCGCCGTGTACCACCTGCGCTACTCGGGCCCGAGGAAGTCGGCGGCCGTCGCCATCCGTTACGCCCGGCGCCTCGTGCTCAGGATGCTCACGAGGGCGAGGCGGGTACGGGACCGCAAAGCTGTCACCAACTCCGACCTCATGTTCGCGTCGGTTCACCTCGACCGGCGTCTCGCCCGCATCGAGGCCGAGTTGAAGGAACTCCGGGGTGTCGTCGACGAGGCTGAGCCGGGCCAGACGTGAAGCCGAACATGCCCGAGATCGACGACCTCGAGAGCCTGCCCGGACGCGACCCCTCCGGCTGGCGGTCGGCCCCGACGGGCTGACCGTCGCCCCGCGGCGGCCCGGCTCACCGTGGGTCGACGAACATCGACGGGATCGGTCGGCTCTGTTCGATCGCCTGGAGGATCCCGTCGGCGGCGCTGAGTGCCTCACCGATCGTGACGTCCATGTCGAGGTACCGGTACGTGCCGAGCCGGCCCACGAAGCTGACGCCGGTCGCCGACTCGGCAGCCCGGAGATACTGCTCGAGTACCCCTTTGTCGCCCGCCAGGCGGATCGGGTAGTAGGGGATGTCACCGTCCTCGGCCGAGCGGCTGAACTCCCGAAAGCACACCGACGCCTCGTGCTCTTCCCATGGGGCGAAGTGCTTGTGTTCGCTGATTCGGGTGTACGGGACCTCGTAGTCGCCGTAGTTCATCACCGAGCAACCCTGCGAGTCTCCCTCTACCCGGAACTCCTCGAAGTCGAGCGTGCGGTAGCCGAGCTGGCCGAACCGATGACCGAACCACGCGTCGAGGGGCCCGGTCCAGATGCAGTGATCGAAGTGGTCCGCACCATCGGGATCGATGCTCTCACCGAGATGCACGCCGATCCGGTCGTGGTCGAGGATCGACTCGACGATCGGCGTGTAACCGTTCCGGGGCATCGCCTGGTGCGGATGGTCGAAGTAGGAATCCTCGTAGCTGAAGCGCACCGGGAGCCGCTTGAGGATCGAGGCAGGCAACTGTGTGGGCTCGAGGCCCCACTGCTTCTTTGTGTAGCCGTAGAAGAAGGCGTCGTAGATACGCCGACCGACGAACTTCAACGCCTGCTCCTCGAAGTTGGCCGGCTCGTCAATGGTCGAGTCGGCCTGGGCGGCGATGAACCGACGCGCCTCGTCGGGCCCGAGGGCCGTGTCGAAGAGCTGGTTGATCGTCAGCAGGTTGATCGGCAAGAGGTAGACCCGCCCGCCCACCGTGGTCCTGACCCGATGGTTGAACTGCACCATGTCACCGAAGCGATTGATGTACGCCCACACGCGCTCGTCGTTGGTGTGGAAGATGTGCGGGCCGTAACGATGGACGAGGACCCCCGTCTCCCCGTCACGCCCGGTGTGGCAGTTCCCGGCCACATGGTCCCGCGGGTCGAAGACGTCGACCTCGTGGCCCGCCTCCGCGAGTTGCCGGGCGACGACGGCACCGGAGAATCCGGCGCCCGCGATACCGAACAGCATGTGGTCACTCACTCCTTGGGGTAGATCGGCGCCCTCGTGGCACCGTCTGGAGCCCGTGGCGCGCCGGGCAGGGTAACAGCCGAGCAGGAACTCACGGCGTTACCCTTCGTGCCG
The DNA here is from genome assembly GCA_965601935.1 of uncultured Ilumatobacteraceae bacterium. GTDB lineage: Bacteria > Actinomycetota > Acidimicrobiia > Acidimicrobiales > Ilumatobacteraceae > CBFCWZ01. The sequence goes on along the minus strand of CBFCWZ010000123.1, from coordinate 2,827 downwards.
ATGATCTCCGTCCCTGCGATCCCCGTCGTACCCACGGGATCGGAACGCCCGGTCTGGTCGGTGATGATCCCGGTCCACAACTGCGCGGCGCTGCTGGAGCACTGCCTCGCCGGCGTCGTCGCCCAGCTCGGCGAACGCGACGACGTGGAGATCGTGGTGATCGACGACATGTCGTCGGACGACCCGGGCCACGTGGTGTCGCGCGTCGGAGGTGAAAACGTGCGGTACGTACGGCTCGATGAAGCTCACGGGGCGATCGGCAACTTCAACGAGTGCCTCCGCCGCAGCCGCGGGCAGTACGTGCACGTCCTGCACGGCGACGACGGCGTGCTCGACGGCTTTTACTCGGCGATGGAAGACGCCCTCGAACGTGGTGCGGACACCGCCGTGTGCCGGACCCGGTACATGGACGACTCCGGTTCCGCGCTCCGCGACACCCGCTCCGAGCGGAGCCCGAGCGGCTACTGGGTACATGCGCTGGAGGCGCTCGCCGTCTCGAATCGAGTGCGACCGTCGGGCATCGTGACCCGCCGCCGGGAATACGAGGCCATCGGAGGATTCCGTTCCGACCTCCCCCACGCAGCCGACTGGGAGATGTGGACGCGCCTGGCCGCACACGGCCGGATCTGGTTCGTGGACGAAGTGCTGTCCGAGTACCGCGTCCACGATGCTCAGGACACCGCCACACGGACCGTGACCGGTGTCAACATCGCCGAGCGGCTCGAGGCCATCGACCACATCAGCCAGCACCTGCCGGCGGAGAGACAACTGCGCCTCCGTCGCAAGGCCTTCGCCTATTCCGCAGTGTTCGCTGCTCGAACCTCGATCAGGTACACGCGCGGGCGCCAATGGAACCCGGCCCTGGCCCAATTCCGGGCTGCGCTGACGTGCGTCCAGCGAACCCTCGTCGGCTGAGGCGCGCCGGTAGTCTCGTCCGCATGACTTCTCCCGGTGCAGTACTGGTCACCGGAGGCGCTGGCTACATCGGTTCCCACACCGTCCGCGCGCTCCGCAGCGACTCGAGGCAGGTCGTGGTTCTCGACAGCCTCGAGCTCGGCGACCGGGACGCCGTGATCGACGCTCCGCTGGTCGTCGGTGACGTCAGCAATCGCGATCTTGTCATCGACGTCTGCAGGGAACACGGTGTCACGCAAGTCATCCACTTCGCCGCCTACAAGGCAGTCGGCGAATCGATGGCTGAGCCACTGCGCTACTGGGAGAACAACGTGGCGGGCTCAGCGAGGCTCTTCGACGCTGCGGCAGCAGCCGGAGTGCGCGAAGTCGTGTTCTCCTCCTCCTGCTCGGTCTACGGGAACCCCACCGCGATGCCCGTCGCCGAGTCCGAGTCGATCGAGCCCGAGAGCGTGTACGCCGAGACCAAGGCGACCGTGGAACGGATCCTCTCCTGGTACGAGCAGACGCACGGCGTCCGTTCCGTGAGCCTGCGTTACTTCAATGCAGCAGGGGCGTCGGCCGATGCCCGGATCGGCGAGAACTGGGATTACTCGTCCAACCTGATTCCCCTCGTGATGAAGGCCCTCCTGGTACCGGATCAACCGATCGAGGTCTTCGGCGACGACTACGACACTCCCGACGGCACCTGTATTCGCGACTACATCCACGTCGAGGACCTGACCGATGCTCACGTTCGCGCTCTCGACTACCTCGACCGAGGAGGCGTGTCGACCGCGCTCAACGTTGGCACCGGCCGTGGATCGTCGGTGCTCGAAGTCATCGCCGCCGCCGAGCGGGCCGCCGGGCGGCCGGTACCGCACACGATCGGGCCGCGCAGGGCCGGTGACCCCGCCGCCACCTACGCCGATCCCACGGCGTCGCGAGCCGCACTCGGATGGTCGGCGCAGCACGATCTGGACCACATCGTCGAGACGGCCCTCCGCTGGCACGAGCAGGCTCGCTTCCCATCCGCGTGAACACCGACCGGACTGTGGTCGCCGACGGTCACACAACCTCGGGCGACGATGCACACCAGACGCGCCACCGACGCTGGCTGTACCCCGCCGTCGCGACCGTCGCAGCAGTGCTGGCACGGCTGGTCCTCACGCTCGACCGCAGCGAGTTCTCCAACAACGACGAAGTCCGCCAGATGGCGGTCGCTCGAACCCTGACGGGCGAGGCGGACTGGTTCACGTGGGGGCCCCTCTATCGCGCCGGATACCCGACCCTCGTCGCGCCGCTGCACTGGTTCATCACCGACCCAGTCAGCAACTTCCGAGCAGCGCTGGCAGTCAACGCACTGCTCGGTGGGATCGCGGTCCTTCTCATGATCTCGCTCGCGCACCGACTCAGCGACGCAACGCTGGGGTGGGCCTGCACGGCGGCGTTCCTCGTGAGCATCCTCCCCGGGGTCATTCAGCAGTCCAACTGGATGGCAGCTGAGGTCCTCCTCAACACGCTGTTCCTCGGCTGTCTCCTGGCCACGCTGCGGTTCGGCGAGCGACCGGGCCTCGGCCGCGGTTCGGTCGCAGTGATCCTGGCCTCAGCCGCCTGGCTCACCCACGGACGTTTCGGGCCCGTCGTCGTCTCGGTGGCAGCCGTCGTGCTGTACGCCGCGTTTCGGCGACGAATTTCGGTCACGACGACGATCGCGCTCCTCGGCCTCACGGCTGCGCTGCTGGTCGTGATCGACATCTACAACACCTGGACCATCGACATCACCTACCTGTGGTCCAGCTCCCACAACTCGAGTGGCACCGTGTTCAGCGGCTTTCGGAGGCCCCTCGAGTTCGCGCGGAGCCTCCTCGGGATGTCCTGGTACCAGCTGGTCACCACCGCCTCGATCGCCGGGATCGGTTCCGCGGCGATCGTG
>CBFCWZ010000122.1:0-9994 GCA_965601935.1 uncultured Ilumatobacteraceae bacterium | reverse complement strand
CGACGAGGGCTACCTCTACCTCACCGACCGGGCGTCGTTCATGATCATCTCCGGAGGGGTCAACATCTACCCGCAGGAGACCGAGGACGTGCTGATCACCCACCCGAAGGTGGCCGACGCGGCCGTCTTCGGGGTGCCGAACCCCGACCTGGGTGAGGAGGTCAAGGCGGTGGTCCAGCCCATGCCCGGGGTCGACACCGATGATGCGTTCACCGAGGAGTTGATGGAGTTCTGCAGGGATCACCTGTCACGCCAGAAGGTGCCCCGCTCGATCGACTACATGGACGAGCTGCCGCGGCTCCCGACCGGCAAGCTCTACAAGCGGCTCCTGCGCGACCGTTACTGGGGCGAAACCGAGTCCAAGATCGTCTGAGTTCGGCGGGCTACACGACCCGCTCGAACAGGTAGGCGAACGGGGCGCGGGTGTAGGCGATGCCCTTGCCGCGCCGGTGCAGGAAGTCGGGGCTGAGGTCGACCGGCTGCTTCGGGACGAGGTAGGTGTCGAGATCGGTCTGGTGGATCCGGTAGTGACCGTCCCTGGCCTTCACCACGCCGGTGAGCCGGAAGCGCGGGTCGATCGAGGCCATCGCCGCATCGCCGTGGCTCGGGTTCACGAGGAGGGTTCCGCCGATGCGCAGGTACCGGGTGCACGCTTCGGACACGAATCCCGCGTACAGCGACACCAGCAGGTCGAAGCCCTCCTCGGCGTAAGGGAGATGATCGGTGTAGTCGGAGTGGAGGAAGTCGACCCCGCGGGCGTCGCGCCCTTTGAGAATGTGCGCGATGCCGTCCCGGTCGGCGAAGAAGCGGAGGGCACGGTCGTCCACGTCGACGTAGGTGACGCGAGGGAACACGAACGAGGGCGCGATGTCGACGTAGGACCCGGGGTAGAGGACCCGTGCGGCCGGACGGGCGCGGGCGACCGCCTCGAACAGGCGCTGGCGGTCCCCGTCGTGGCGATTCTGATCCGCCCACATCTTCGCCGCGACCCCCGTCATCCAGCGGACGATAGACCGACCGTGTCGAGGATCACAGGGCGATTCGTCCCTTTGCCTCGCCCGGCACGGTTGCAGGTCGCGACACTCCCGGGATGGATGTCACCGATGCCGTGAACCGTCGCAGGTCCGTCCGCGCCTTCCGACCGGACCCGGTCGGCGACGACGTCATCGCGCAGTTGCTCGCGACGGCGTCGCGGGCTCCGTCGGGCGGCAACGTCCAGCCGTGGCGCATCTATGTGGTGAACGGGGAGTCGATGGTCCGGTTCCTCGAGTTCATGCAGGGTCGAGCGATGGATCAACCCGCGTACGACATCTACCCGGCTGGTCTGACCGAGCCGTACCGCACCTCGCGTTTCGAGGTCGGCGAGGCGATGTACGAACTGCTCGGAATCCCCCGTGAGGACAAGGCGGCACGATTCGCCCGAATGTCGGAGAACTACCGCTTCTTCGGTGCACCTGCAGCGATCTTCTGCTTCGTCGACGAGCAGATGGGCCCGCCCCAGTGGTCCGACCTCGGGATGTTCCTGCAGACCTTCATGCTGTTGGCCGCCGAGGCAGGCCTCGACACCTGCGCGCAGGAGGCATGGGCCATGTACGGCGAGGCCGTGAAGGAGTTCGTGGGGGCACCGCCCGAGCAGGGGATCTTCTGTGGCGTCGCGTTGGGTCACGCCGACTGGGATGCGCCGGTCAACGCGCTGGAATCGGCGCGCCAGCCTCTCGACGTCTTCGCCAAGTGGGTGTGACCCCGTAGGGCCTCACAGCCAGCGCGGTGGCGGCGGGACGCCGATGGCGTCGCCGATCTCGCGGGACGCCTTCGTGGGGCCGACCCCGATGGCGTCGAGCAGTCGGTTCATCATCTCGAAGTTGCCGGCCACCGCGAGAGCGCGGGCCGTGGCCTGTTCGCCGAGGGCCGCGATGCCGCGGGCCCGCGCAGTGCCCATCTCGTCGGTGTCGCGGAGGACGGCAGCGTCGGCGAGAGCACCGAGTTCTGCGTCGCCCGGCACACCGGAGTCGACGTTGACGTGGCCGACACCTTTCATGTCGACCGGTTCGTCGTTGGCCTCGGCGCTCGCACGGAGCATTCCCGCGTGGGCGTACAGTCAATAGAAGCAGTCGTTGACGAGCGAGGTGCGGGCGGCGACGAACTCCATCTGGCTCCGGTTGAGACCGTCCCGGACCGCCTGCATGTTCCCCATCGACGGGCCCTCCTCGTCGAACGTGGCCGACAGGTAGAGAGCGGAGTGGACGTCGTCCATCGCCCGGTTCTCGGCCTCCACGGAGGACAGCACCGTCAGCGGCCAGGCGGGACCCACCGTCGGGACCCAACCGTTGGTGATCTCCGCATCGTCGACGGTCTCGCGGGACGGCTCGCCGGCGACCGGGTCGGGGAGCGACCGGAGTTGAGATCCGACGCCGAAGAGGAAGGTGTCGACGGCCCTCAGGCGGGCCACGATGCCGAGCACCTCGACGTACTCGACGAGGGTGAGCCCGTCGGCTTCGAGCCCGGCCAGCCAGTCGCGGCGGAGTTCGGCCGGGCGGTCGTGGATGCCCTGGGCGGCGCGTTCGGCCGGGACGGACGGAGGCTTCTCGCCGCGGGCGGCCGCAGCGATGGCGACCCGCTCGGCACCTGTGAACCAGGTTCCGGGAGCGGCGAGACGCTCCCATTCCCGGCCGATCATGTCCTCGATCTCGGCGGGGATCGGGAGTGAAGCCATCCCGGAAACGTATGCGGCCGTTCGTCCCAGCCGGCGATCGGACGTTGCTACCTTGCCGCGATGGCCGACTTCTCCGACCTCACCGCCGTACTCGTCAACTGCTCGTTGGTGCGCGATCCGCAGCAGTCACACACCCGCCGACTTCTCTCGCGGGTGGCCGGGGTGATGGCGTCGGAGGGCGTCGGCGTCGAGGTCATCCACGCCTTGGAGCACCAGATCGCGTTCGGGATGGTGAAGGATGCCACCGAGCACGGCGCCGCGCGCGACGATTGGCCGGCCCTGCACGCCAAGATCATGGAGGCCGACATCTTCGTGATGGGCTCGCCGATCTGGCTCGGCGTGAAGTCGAGCGTGGCCACGCTCGTGATCGAGCGGATGTACGCCTACAGCGGCGACCGCAACGACAGGGGCCAGTACCTGTACTACGGCAAGACGGGTGGGTGCGTGATCACCGGGAACGAGGACGGCGCCAAGGCCTGCTCGATGGAGATCCTGTATGCGCTGTCGCACATCGGCTTCGTGGTTCCCCCGCAGGCCGATTGCGCATGGCTCGGCGAGGCCGGTCCCGGCCCGAGCTACGGCGACGTCGTCGACGGGGAGAATGCTCCGGCCGGTTACGAGAACGACTTCACCAACCGCAATGCCACGATCATGTCGTGGAACCTCATGCACACCGCCCGCCTGCTCGAGGACATGGGTGGTTTCCCCGTGGGCGGCAACGTCGCCGACGACTGGCAACGGTTCGCCAACGCCGGCGACATGGACCCCGACGCCTTCTGAACCGCTGAGCGCAAAGCTGCAACGGCAAGCTGCAACAGGTGTCTGACACCGTTCGGATTGTTCGGTTGTGCCATCGTGACGCGCATGGCCATTGACTTCTCGCTGACCCCGGAACTCGAAGCAATCCGTCTGCGTGTGCGGGAGTTCGTCGACGACGTGATCAAGCCCGAGGAGGCGCGGATCGAGGGAGCCGACGGGGAGCCGGCCCTCGCGGGGAGGGAGCGGATCGAGGCTCTGATCGGGCTGCGCAAGAAGGCCCATGCCGAGGGGATCTGGTTGCCGCACATGCCCGAGGAGTGGGGCGGGATGGGGCTCGGCCACGTCGAACTGGCGATGGTGCAGGCCGAGGCCGCCAAGTCCTACTACGGGCCGTGGGTGTTCAACTGCCAGGCGCCCGACGAGGGCAACATGCACACCCTGTTGCACTGGGCCACCGACGAGCAGAAGGAGAAGTACCTGAAGCCGTTGTGCGAGGGAACCGTGTGGTCCTGCTTCGCGATGACCGAACCGGAGGTCGCCGGGTCCGACCCGACGCTGATCCAGACCCAGGCCTACCAGGACGGCGACGAGTGGGTCATCAACGGCCACAAGTGGTTCATCTCCAATGCCCGCCGGGCCAACTTCGCCATCCTCGTGTGCCGGACCGAGGACAACCCCGACATCCCCCAGGCCGCCAACTCGGCGTTCCTCGTGGACATTCCGAGTGACGGATGGAACGACGTGCGGGAGGTCGAGACGATGCACGGGGGCACCGGTCACTCCGAGATCGTCATCGAGGACCTGCGGGTGCACGACGACCAGATGCTCGGCGGCCGCGGGCAGGGCCACCTGCTCGGTCAATACCGGCTCGGGCCGGCCCGGTTGGCGCACTGCATGCGCTGGATCGCCCAGGCCGAGATGGCGCTCGACATGATGGTCGACCGCTCCCTCAACCGCTTCGCCCACGGCTCGCTACTGGCCGAGAAGCAGGGGATCCAGTGGCTGATCGCGGATTCCACGATGGAGCTGTACCAGGCCAAGCTCATGGTGCTCCACGCGGCCTACAAGATCGACCGCCAGGAGGACTTCAAGGCCGAGGTGTCGATGGCCAAGCACTTCGTCGCCAACATGTTGAACCGGGTGATCGACCGGTCGATCCAGGTCCACGGCGCACTCGGCTACTCCACCGACACCCCGCTGGCGCACATGTACCAGCACGCCCGGTGGGCCCGCTTCGCCGACGGCGCCGACGAGGTCCACCAGATGCGGATCGCCCAACGCTCCATCGCCGCCTACACCGATGAAGGCTCCACCCGCCGCGCGACCGGCAACCTTCCGATCTGATTCACGGCGAGGTCCAGAGGTGGGCCACTGTCAGCGACTCCGGCGCGATCACGGGGAACGACCGTTCTGGCCGTGGCTGCAGTCGATCGGGGAGCGGGAGCTGTTCGTGGACGAGGACACGTGTTCCGGGACGCAGCCGCTCGAGGAGGCCCGGGAGTGCGATCGTCACCGCTTCGAGCGGCAGGAACATCAGAATGATCGTGGCGTCATCGACCGCCTCCTCGAAGGCGTTTCCTTCATGGATCTCGATCCGTCCCGCCGCAGGTGAACGTGCCGCTCGCTCTCGTGCCGTCTGCACCCGTTCGGCGACTGCTTCCACTCCGATCGCGCGGCAGCCGCTCCTCTCGGCTGCTGCAATGACCAGTCGTCCGTCCCCGCAGCCAAGATCGACCACGACGTCGTCGGGTCCCGCCTCGACTGCGTGCAGAAGGGGTTGGATCAGGTCGTCTGGAGTGGAGAGGAATGGGGCGGGGGCCACCGGCGTCGGGACGCCGAGGCGCGACCCCACGAGCCGCAGCGGCCGGACGGCTCGATAGGCCCACCCGAGGGACGAGGGCAGCGAAACCGTGGCCCAGTCGGATGGGCCGGGACGCAGGAGCCGTGAAACCGGGCTGCCCGGGAGATGGTCGCCAAGCCGGATCCCGAGGGTCAGCGTGGCGTCGGCAGTGCGGAGGAGGGGGACCGTGCCACTGTTGTTCCAGAAGGAGCGGTCGGCCCCACCCGACCAGTCGTGGAGTCGGCGCCATCCATGCGCGGTGAGCAGGTCGGTCGTGTGTCGGGCCTCGTCGCGCCCTGGCACGGTCACGCTGGCCTTGTGGATTTGGCGGGGTTCACTGCCGCTCCTGGCGACGACGTCGATGCCTGTCGCGGTCAGGAGTTCCACCACCCGCACGGTCTCTGTCTCCATCCGCCGGCCGATTGCGTGACACGTCTCGACGGCCCGGGCGATGTCGCCACCGGGCGCGGCGCCGTCGAATCGGCTGGCGACCTGCTGGGCCTGGATGGCTCCGACGAGCTCTCCCTGTGTGTCGTTGCCGTCGCTCACCCGTACCCCCAGGCATCGAGAATCATCCGTCGTCGTGGCTCGCGCACGCTAGCTCCCGCGCCGCCGGGAGCGACCTCAGTAGGGAACAGTGCCCTACAGCCACGTCGCGGGTAGGGGTACGGTGAGCGCGTCAGCAGCACACGATTGGACTTCACGATGGCCGAGCACAACGGCGTGGCCGACATCGTCGCCGAGCTTCAGGAACGGGCCGAAGAGCGGCGTCCGGACGACGAACTCCTCAGGGAGTTCCTCCCGATCTACTACCGGGAGCTGCCCGAGGACGATGCCGAGGAGCGCAGTGTCCACGAGATGTACGGCTCGGCCGTACAGCACCTGGCACTCGGGCGGGTGCGGGCGCCGGGCGAGCGGCTCGTCGAGGTGGTCTCGCCCGACTACGAGCGCGACGGCTGGCACAGCGACCGCTCATTGCTCCTGTTCATCACCGACGACGTCCCCTTCCTGGTCGACACCGTGCGGATGGTGCTCGACGAGTTCGGGCTCGGCATCCATCTGCTGGTGCACCCGATGCTCCAGGTGGAGCGGAACGGGGCCGGCGAGATCGTCGGCGTGTCCCCCAGCCGGGTCGATCGTGATCGGGCCACCGCCGGTGACGACGGCGTCGAGGCCTGGACCCAGATCGAGATCGACAGGTGCCCGCCCGACGTGCACGACCAGCTCGAGCGCGATGTTCGGACCGCCATCAACCACGTCCATCGCGTGGTCGAGGACTTCACCACCATGCAGGAACGGATGCTCGGCCTCTCCGACGGCGACGAGCTGCTGACATGGCTGGCCAGCAAACACTTCGTGATCCTTGGGGCATCCACCTACGAGCGCACGCCCGACGGGTTGGTGCCGGTGGAGGGGTCGGAACTCGGTGAGTTCCGACTCGACCGGGGTGACGACGACGACGTCCAGCTCGACATCATCGATCCTCCGTCCCTCGAGGGTGACCAAGAGGTCGTGATCGCGCGGACCTCGGCCGTGTCGCAGATCCATCGTGCCGTCCGGATGACCTGCGTCGCGATCCGTCCGCCCGGTGAGAACCGCGAGTACCGCTTCCTCGGACTGCTCGGCAGCGGCGCCTACCGGGAGAGCGTGTTCGCCATCCCCGTTCTGGGCGACAGGGCCCGGGACGTGCTCCACCGGGCCAGCGTCACTCTCGACAGCCACACCGGCCGGGCGATGAGGAACGTGGTCGAGACCCTGCCCCGCGACACCGCGTTCGAACTCGATGCCGACGCCCTCACGCCCCTCGTCACCGACATCGTCGGGCTCCAGGAGCGCCGGATCGTCCGCGTCTTCGACGTGGCGGAACCGGTCGGCCCGTGGACCACGGTCCTCGTGTACATCCCGAAGGTTCGTTTCGCCGAGGGCGTGCCCGCCCAGATCGCGGAGCTGGTGGCGGATCGCTACGGCGGTGAGACCCGCGACGTGGAGACGTTGCTCGGCACGTCGTCGCTGGCCCGCATCTCGTTCACGGTGCGTTCGGTCCACCGAGTCGACCTCGACGCCCTGGCCGAGGCGATCGACGACCTGACCACCACCTGGGAGGAAAGGGCGGAGGATGCGCTCGTCGACGCCCTCGGTGAGCTGGAGGGTCGGCGGGTCTTCACGGCGGTGAACGCGGGGATCCCCTCCGACTACAAGGCCCGCATGCGTCCAGGGGCATCGGTGGGCGATCTGCTCCATGTCGCGCAACTCATGGAGGCGACCCAGGCGACGCGCGACGGCACGATTGCCGCCTTCCGGCCGATCGAGGGAGCCGAGCGGGGGATCATCACGTCCCTCGGCCGTAGCGTCGACGCCGACCCCGGCCACTGGCGTTTCCGGGTGTTCGTGCGGGACCGGACGACCACCCTCTCCGATCTCGTCCCACTGCTCGAGTACCTGGGCCTGCACGCGGTCGACGAACGCCCGGCAGCTTTCCAGTTCGCCGACGTGAAGATCCAGCTCCACGACATCGGTGTCCGCGTCGACGTCCCGAACATCGACGACGACCAGTTGCGTGAGATCCAGAGGTCGTTCGTCGGCCTCATGACCGGCACGATCGAGGCCGACGGCCTGAACGAGCTGGTGCTCGTCGCCGGGCTCGACAGCCGCCAGGTGGCCGTGCTCCGGCTGTATCACCGCTATCTCCGCCAGGCGGGCTTCCCGTTCAGCCCTGCGTACATCGAGAGGTCACTCGTGCGGCAGCCGGAGATCGTCGCCGACCTGGCGCGGTTGTTCGACGTGCGCTTCGACCCCTCCCGCTACCCCGGCCGGAACTCGCGCGACACCGCCGCCGACGAGACGCGGAGCCGCCTGCTCTCGCGACTCGATGCGGTCCCGTCGCTCGACGACGACCGCATCTGCCGGGCGTTCCTCACCCTCGTCGACGCCACGGTTCGCACGAACGTCTTCCGTGGTCGGGAGGAGCTGGCCGTGAAGATTCGGCCGGAGGCCGTCGGCTTCCTGCCGGAGCCGCGCCCGATGTTCGAGATCTTCGTCTGTTCACCGTGGGTGGAGGGTGTCCACTTGCGCGGCGGGCGGATCGCGCGAGGCGGCCTCCGGTGGAGCGACCGCCCGGAGGACTTCCGTACCGAGGTCCTCGGCCTCGTGAAGGCCCAGATGGTGAAGAACGCCGTGATCGTGCCGGTCGGAGCGAAGGGCGGCTTCGTCATCAAGAACGGTTCGGCCGACCCGGCCGACCGCGATGCGGTACGCGCCGAGGGCATCGATCGCTACCAGCGCTTCGTGCGTTCCTTGCTCGACGTCACCGACAACCTGGACGGGTCCGACCCCGTCCCGCCGAACAACACGGTGGTCTACGACGACCCCGACCCCTATCTCGTGGTGGCCGCCGACAAGGGCACCGCCACGTTCTCCGACATCGCCAACTCGATCTCCGACGAGTACGGCTTCTGGCTCGGCGACGCGTTCGCGTCGGGGGGCAGCCAGGGATACGACCACAAGGCCATGGGCATCACCGCCCGGGGCGCGTGGGAGAGCGTGCGGCGTCACGTGCGCGTGTTGGGCAAGGACGTCGACAAGGACGAGATCACCGTCGTGGGCGTCGGCGACATGTCGGGCGACGTGTTCGGCAACGGGATGCTCCTGTCCGAGCACCTCAGGATCGTTGCCGCCTTCGATCACCGGGACGTGTTCCTCGATCCCGACCCGGACCCGGCGTCGTCGTTCGCGGAACGCACCCGGCTCTTCGGCCTGCCGCGTTCGAGTTGGGCCGACTACGACACCGATCTCATCTCTGCGGGTGGGGGAGTGCACTCGCGGCGGGCCAAGTCGATTCCCATCACCCCTGAAGTGGCCGAGGCCTTGTCGATCGACGACCCCCCGGACTCGATGCGCCCCGACGAACTGATCAACGCGATCCTGAAGGCCGACGTCGACCTCTTGTGGAACGGTGGGATCGGCACCTACGTGAAGGCGTCGTCGGAGACCGACGAATCGGTCGGCGATCGCGCCAATGACTCGGTGCGCGTCGACGCCGACCAGTTGCGCTGCAAAGTGGTGGGCGAGGGCGGCAATCTGGGCCTGACGCAACTGGCCCGTGCCGAGTTCGCCGTGGGCGGTGGCCTCGTCTACACCGACGCCATCGACAACTCCGCGGGTGTCGACTGCTCCGACCACGAGGTGAACATCAAGGTTCTCCTCGACCGCCTCGTCCGCGACGGTGACCTGACCGAGAAGCAGCGCAACGAACTGTTGGAGGAGATGACCGGCGAAGTCGCCGAGCTGGTCCTCGACCACAACCGCGCCCAGACCTTGGCGTTGCTCATCGCCCGCCGTCGGTCCCTCGCGATGGTGAACGTTCACGCCCGCTACCTGGAGGCGCTGGAGAGCGACGGTCACGTCGATCGGGCGCTCGACGGACTGCCGACCGACAAGCAGATCGCCGAGCGACAGAGCACAGGTTCCGGCCTGCGCGCGCCGGAGTTCGCGGTGATGATCGCGTCGACGAAGAACGCCGACGTGCAGGAAGTGCTGGCCACCGATCTGCCCGACGACCCTGCCCTCGAAGACGATCTGATGTCGTACTTCCCGAAGCCGCTCCAAGCGCGATATCCCGACGCAATCCGCGGCCACATCCTGCGCCGGGAGATCATCGCCACCTCACTCGTCAACAACATGGT
>CBFCWZ010000121.1:0-10036 GCA_965601935.1 uncultured Ilumatobacteraceae bacterium | reverse complement strand
CGCAACCGGAGGGCCCGACCACGGTGACGAACTCCCCTGGAGAGACCGTGAACGACACGTCCTGGAGGGCGTGGGTGCCGTCGGCGAAGACCATCGAGAGGGTCTCGAACCGCAACGACGGGGCGTGTGCCGGTCGGTCGGCGGGGGAGGGGGTGTCGGTGAGGTCAGCGGTCACAAGAGGGGCTCCACGAACGGATCCGCGAGATCCGGCAGGGCGGAGAGTACGGGCCGAGTGCACCCGAAATGCTTCGTGAATGTGTACGTCATGTTTCGGCGGTGGCGACGCCGTCGGTTCCGGCTCACGGTGCGAGCCGAACTCCGTGTCGCCACACGATGCGGTCGGCGGGACCGAAGGCGATTGCTTCGCGCAGCGTAGTCGCGCGCACCGCGAGCAGGTCAGCCGGGTCACCCTCTACCAGTTGAGCAGGGGTGATGCCGACGACCGTCGCCGCGTCAGAGGTGACGGTGGCCCACGCGTCACCTGGCAGGAGGTGGCTCGTCATGATCATGAGGCCGGCGGTTTCGAGCGGGTCGATCCGGCCGACCGGGTTGAACGGGTCCTGGATGTTGTCGGCCCCGGCGGCGAGTGTGGCACCCGCCTCCCGCAGCGCCGACACGGCGGTGAGGCCCCGCGGCATCGGGGCACATCCTCGGCCCTGGAGGAACAGATTGGTGTGGGGGAGTGCGACGATCCCGACTCCGGCGGCCGAGACCCGCTCGGCGATCTCCCGCTGGCGGTCCTCGGTCTGGACCCCCAAGCTCACACAATGGCTGGCCGTGGCCGGGAGGTCGAAACCCTGCTCCACGGCCTCGACGAGGTCGAGCAGGCCGAGTACCTCGCCATCGAGCGTCTCGTCGGTGTGGAGGTCGACTCCGACACCGGCGTCAGCGGCGGTCTGGACGAAGAAGTCGGTCGCCGCCCGGGTGCCTCGGTCCACTTCGAGATGGGGGCAGCCGCCGACCAGATCGGCGCCCGCGTCGAGGGCCTCCACGAGGAGTTCGCGATGAGCGGCACCCTCGGCCCCCAGCACCGGCCAGCCGGTGAGCGCCACGATCTCGATGTCGAGGAGGTCACCGACGCGGCGGCGGACCTCGGTGAGCGCTTCGATACTGCGGAGGCCGTGCTCCTTCGTGAGGTCGGCATGCGTGCGCACGGCCCGGTAGCCCTGCGCGGCCATGAGTCGGGCAGCCCGCTCGGCCCGCTCGACGGTCTCGGGCACGTCGAGGAGGTGACGGTTGACCCTCATCGCGAGGATGGCGCCCATCAGGTCTCCGGTGTCGTTGGTGATCCGCTCCGCCAGGAACGCCTTGTCGAGGTGGGTGTGCGGTTCGACCGCGGACGGCGAGATGACGTACCCGTCGAGTTCGACGATCTCCTCCCCCGGTCGTGGCTGCAGCGCAGAGCCCACCTCGGTGATCAGGCCATCGGCGATGCGCAGGTCGACCCGGTCGGACGGAACGTCGGCGACCGGGAGCGCAGGCCTTCCGCCTCTGAGGAGCGTGGGGGGCATGTGCGCGAACATAGACAACGTGGTCGCAGCACAGGATCTTCGTGTCGGGGCGTTCTTCTTCGGTGGGGTCGAGATGGACGACGCTGGTGGTGGGCCGCCGGCGCCGCTGGACCGCCGTTTCTCCAACGAGGCCTGCTGGAAGGCGACCCAGGAGTACGTGAACTCGGCCATCGAGGCCGAGCGGCTCGGATACGACTCGTTCTGGACGACCGAGCACCACTTCCAGTACGAGGGCTACGAGGTCATCCCGAACGGGCTGCTGATCTCCACCTGGATCGCCGCGCACACCCAGAACCTGCGCTTCGGAGCGATGTTCAACGTCGTGCCGCAGTGGAATCCGCTCCGGCTGGCCGAGGACTTCGCCACGCTGCACAATCTGTCGGGAGGGCGCGGGATGCTCGGCGTCGGCCGGGGCACCGTGCCGCGGGAGATCCTCCACCTCAACGAGAAGGGCGTCTCCATCGGCAGTCACGACAACCCCGATCAGGCTGCCGCCGACGTGGTCAACCGTGAGGTCTTCGAGGAATCGATGGAGATCATCCGGATGGCCCTCACCCAGGAGTCGTTCTCGTACTCGGGCAGGCACTTCCAGATCCCGATCCCCGGTATCCCGGACCGCGGTTCGACGGTGCAGGAGCTCACTCTGGTGCCACGTCCCGTGTATCCCTTCGAGATCTGGCAGGCGGTCACCTCCCCGCCCACACTCGACTACGTGCCCGTCGTCGGGCACGGAGCGGTCTTCTGGAACCAGCACCACTCGTTCATCAAGCGGTTCTGGGACACCTACGGGGAGAGGTACGAGGCCGCCCACCCAGGTGCGACGCTCGCTCCGAACGAGAAGCGGATGCTCGTCGTGTCGGTGCGCATCGAGGACACGATGGAACAGGCGCGGGCGTCCGCGTTGGCGGGCCACGACGAGTTCTGGAAGTTCCTCGGGCCGTACGGCTGGAGCCGCGGCTACATGGGCGACGACGGCACGCCCGCCCCGCCCGGCCTGATCCCCACACTCGACGAGTCGATCGAGAACAAGACGATCCTCGTCGGGACGCCCGAGGACGTCGCGGCGGAGGTGCAGTTCTACAAGGACCTGCTCGGGATGGAGTACCTCACGATCTTCCCCCACCTCTTGGGCGACTCCTACAAGAAGGCCGACGAGCAGATGGCCCGCTTCTCCGAGGAGGTGCTCCCGCTCCTCACCTGAGGAGCGCCACGATGACCAGAGCGATCGAGATCCACGACCTCGTCAAGACCTTCGGGTCGACCAGAGCACTCGACGGCCTCGACCTCGAGGTGAGCACCGGTGAGGTGCACGGCTTCCTCGGCCCGAACGGTGCCGGCAAGACGGTCACCATCAGGACCCTGCTCGGCCTGCTCCGAGCCGACAGCGGGGTCGCCCGCCTGTTGGGAGGCGACCCGTGGACCGACGCCGTCGAGCTGCACCGACGGCTCGCCTACGTACCGGGCGATGTCAACCTGTGGCCCAATCTCTCGGGGGGCGAGACGATCGACCTGCTGGCGCGTCTGCGTGGGGGTGTCGACGCGAAGAAGCGGAACGAACTCGTGGACCGCCTCGCCCTCGACCCGCGCAAGAAGAGCCGGACCTACTCGAAGGGCAATCGCCAGAAGGTCGCCCTGATCGCCGCCCTCTCGTCGAATGCCGAACTGCTCCTTCTCGACGAGCCGACATCGGGGCTCGACCCCCTCATGGAGTCGGTCTTCCAGGAGTACGTTCTCGACGTCGCCCGCGAGGGGCGGACCGTGCTGCTGTCCAGCCACATCCTCGCCGAGGTGGAGAAGCTCTGTGACCGGGTGACGATCATCCGCGAGGGCACGGCAGTGCAACACGGCACCCTCGACGAGCTGCGTTCGCTCACCCGGACCAGTGTCACCGTGGCCACCGACCGGCCGCTCACGGGTGTCGAGGCAATCGACGGCGTGCACAACGTGACCCGTGACGAACCGGAGGTGAGCTTCGACGTCGACAGCGAGGCGATGGACGCGGCGATCGCCCACGTGTCGGCGTTCGGCATCCGGTCACTCGTCAGCCAACCACCGACTCTCGAGGAGCTGTTCCTCCGCCACTACGGCGACGAACTGGCGGCGATGGGCACGAACAGCGGGGGAGACCCGGAGGGGGAATGAGCGCCTCCACCCTGACGGCCGAGGCCCCCACGACGGCCGGGTCCGCCCGACAGGCCGGACCCGCGGGCGGGCACTCCCCCTTCGCCGGTGCCGGTCGGCTCTTCTTGTTCGTCCTGCGGCGCGACCGGATCCGGATGCTCCTCTGGGTCGCCGGCATCGTCGGCCTCGTGATCCTGTCGGCCGCCAGCGTCACGGGCCTCTACGACACCAGGGAAGACCTCCTGCGGTATGCGCGGACGGTCCAGGGGAACACCGCACTGATCGTCCAGGCCGGGCCTGGCTACGGCCTCGACGATCCGACGATGGGCGCAGTGCTCATGAACGAGCTGAGCGTGTGGACCTTCGTGGCGGTCGGCCTCATGAGCGTGTTCATGGTGGTGCGGCACACCCGCACCGAAGAGGAATCCGAACGTGCAGAGATGATCCGGGCCCTCCCCGTGGGGCGCGACGCCCAACTGGGCGCCGCGCTCGCCGGCACGGCGGGCGCCAACGTCGTCGTCGCGATCGGAGTCTTCCTCGGTCTGCTCGCCTACGACCTTCCAGCCGCTGGCTCCCTCGCGTTCTCCCTGTCGATCCTGGGTGTCGGGCTCGTGTTCGCGGGCGCCGCCGCCGTCGCGGCGCAGGTCGCCACGGGTGCACGCGGGGCTCTGGCCCTGGGCGGTGCCGTCATCGCACTCTCGTTCGTACTCCGCGCCATCGGCGACGTCAACGAGGGAACCCTGTCCTGGTTGTCGCCACTGGGGTGGGGGCAGGGAATCCGTGCCTTCGCCGACGAGCGTTGGTGGGTGCTGATCCTGCACCCGATCACAACCGTCGCGCTGGTGTACGTGGCGTACGAACTGCAGTCGCGGCGCGACATGGGTGCCGGAATGCTGCCCCAACGGGTCGGCGCGTCCGCCGCCTCACGGTGGCTGGATTCACCCCTCGCCCTCGCCGCTCGGCTGCAGCGCGGTGCCGTGATCGGGTGGACCGTGGGGATCACGTTGATGGCGTTCTTCTACGGCGTGGTGGCCGACGAAGCGGAGTCGATCATCGAGGACAACCCGGAGATGGAGGACTTCTTCGCCCAACTGGGTCAGGGCTCCGTCACCGACGCGTTCCTGGCCACCTCGCTGCTGATCCTGGCGCTGATCGCCACGGGCTTCACGGTCTCGTCGGTTCTGCGGCTGCGCTCCGAAGAGTTGTCCGGGCGCGTCGATCCGATCCTGGCCACGGCCACACCGCGCAGCCGCTGGATGCTGAGCCACCTCGTCGTCGCAGTGGGAGGCACCACGCTCGTGATGCTGGCGACGGGGGTATCGGTCGGGGTCGGGTACGCCGTGGCGTCACGCGACTGGTCGATGGTGGCTCCCCTCGCCGGGGCAGGTCTGGCGTTCGTCGCCGCCATGTTGGTCTTCGCCGGGGTGGGGCTGTTGCTGCACGGCTTCTCGCCCCGGTGGTCGATGACCGCGTGGGGCTTCTACGCATTCGCGCTCGTGGTCGGGATGCTGGGCGAGATGCTCGATCTGCCGCAGTGGATGATGAACCTGTCGCCCTTCCAGCACGTGCCGGCGCTGCCGGCCGCTTCGTTCGAGTGGCTGCCGATCGTGGCGCTCCTCGTCGTGGCCGCGTTGGCCGCGACCATCGGACGCATCGCGCTGGAGCGGCGCGACATGGCCGCCGGCTGAAGTTCAGCCTCCGGCGGCCGACCCGACGCGGGTCCGCGGATCCGCCGCGCCCGCCAGCATGCCGTCGCGGTCCACGACGATCGCGTGGGCGTGGCCGAACCCGGAGTCGAACGCGGGCGCGTGGGCCGTGCGGTGCCCGCGGCCGTGCAGGGCGTCGATCCAGTCGTCGGGCGCCTGCCCCTCGACCACCACCATCGGGGTCGAGCCGCTGGTCCAGGTGTCGAAACCTGTCTGCTCGCCCGCCAGCCGCCAGCGGCCGGCGTTGATCGCCCGTGCCGGCGACTGGCGGTGGTGGAACAGCCGCGCCGCGACCTGGAGGAGGATCTGTGGCTGAGCGTCGCCACCCATCGTGCCGAACACGCCGCGCAGCCCGTCCTCGTCGGTGGCGATCGCCGGACACAGTGTGTGCGGTGGCCGGCGACCGGGTGCGAACTCGGCTGGGTGGCCCGGCTCGAGGGAGAAACCCATCCCCCGGTTGTGGAGATTGATCTGGGTGGACGGTTCGACGAGATGGGAACCGAAGCCGGCGGCATTCGACTGGATCAGCGAGACGCCCATCCGGCGTCCGTCGGGACCGGTACCCAGCGTGCAGAGGTAGGTGGTGTCGCCGTCGGTGGCCGGCGCGACGGTTCGGCTGGCCCGTGCCGGGTCGATCTCGCCGAGGCGCTCGTCGATCGACGCGAGGAGGGCATTGCCGTCGGACGTGTCGGAGAGCACCTCGGGTCGGTCCCGTCCTGCGGCGATGGAGGCCTCGATCAGGATGTGTGCCCACTCCTCGTCGTGAGGGGCGCGGGGCAGTCCGTGGGCGGTGGCGAGCCGGGCACTGCCGAGGGCGAGGTACCCCTGGGAGTTGGGCGGAATCGTGTGCAACTCGACCCCGAAGGCCGTCGCCGACAGCGGGGTGACCCACTCCGCAGACGGGGTCGCGAGGTCGGAGTCGTCGAACAAGCCGCCACCGAGGGCGAGCAACCCGTTGCCGAACTCGCCACCGTAGAAGCCCTCCCGCCCATGATCGGCAACCGAGACGAGCGCCCTCGCCGCGCCCGGCCGCTGCACCCGGGAGCCGGTGTGGGTCGCCTGTTCGGCGAGTTCGGAGAGGTTCGACTTGGAGGCGTCGTCGAGGAAGGAGATGGCCGACGTCAGCAGTGGACTGGCCGGGAAGCCATCGGCAGCGAGCCGGCGCGCCGGTTCGAGGATCGTCACGAGAGGGAGCGACCCGAAGCGGTCGTGGAGTGCGACCCATCCGTCGACGCAGCCCGGAACCGTGACGGAGCGCAGGTCGAGCCGATAGGGCATCACCGTGTGACCCTCGGATCGGAGCTGAGCGGCATCGCTTCCCGCGGCCGCCCTCCCGGAGGAGTTGAGCGCGTGCACTTCCCCGTCGACGTGGACGAGGGCGAAGAGGTCGCCGCCCATCCCGCAGAGGTGGGGGCCGACGACAGCCATCACCGCGTTCGTGGCGATCGCCGCGTCGACGGCGTTCCCCCCACGGTGGAACATCTCGACGCCTGCCGAGGTGGCGAGGTGATCGGCCGACGCGACGAGGTGGTTGGGCGCTCGGACGGACCCGCGCGGGAACTCGATGTCGGTCATGCCGTTCAGGGTAGGAGGTCGGTCACTCGTGCCAGATGCCGCGCTCGACGAACACGTCACGCAGCGTCCCGGGACGATCGGTCATGATCCCGTCGACACCCAGGTCGAGGAGGCGGTGCATCTCGTCGGGCTCGTCGATGGTCCAGACGTGCACCGGACAGCCACCCTGGTGGCTGTGCCGGATGAGGCGTTCGTTGGTGACCGAGACGCAGCCGTGCCGGACGGGAACCTGCACGGCTCTGACGAGGCGGCCGGGGAGGCGGCCGAACGCAACGAGTGACGCCGTTTCGTTCTGGCTCGTGTTGGTCATGACGCGGTCGTGGAAGCGTCGGCGGATGCGGCGGAGTCGTTTCCACTTGAAGGCGGCGAGGCACACGCGGTCGAGGACGTGGAGTTCGGTCACCAGGTCACACAACGGATCGACCGAGTCGTCGGACTTCGCATCGATGTTGAATCGCGCATCCGGAAACGCCTCGAACAGCTCGCGCATCGCCGGGATCGGTTCCCGTCCGTCCACCCGCAGTTCGGAGAGCTCCTTCCACGTGAGCTGATCGATCCGGGCATCGATTCCGCAGGTACGGCTGAGGTCCTCGTCGTGGAAGGCGACCAGGACCCCGTCGGCGCTCACGTGGACGTCCGTCTCGAGGTACCGAAATCCCAGGTCGACGGCATGACGAAACGCGGGGAGCGTGTTCTCGGGGTGCTCACTCGTGCCGCCGCGATGGGCGAACGGGATCGGTCCCGGCCAGTCGAGGTACGGGTGGGCGAAATCCATCGGGCGCCAGTCTTCCCGCTGCAGAGGTCGCCGCTCAGATCGCCCGACCGGAAGCTGCCCAGTACTCGTCCTTCAAGAGGCGCTTGTAGAGCTTGCCGGTGGGGTGGCGGGGGAGTTCTTCGCGGAAGTCGACCGAGCGGGGGCACTTCACGTCGGCCAGCTGGGTGCGGCAGTACTGGATGAGCTCCGACGACAGAGCGGCGGCGACCGCATCGTCGGCAGGCATCTCGACCGGCTGCACCACGGCCTTGACCTCCTCGCCGAACTCGTCGTTGGGCACCCCGAAGACGGCGACGTCGACCACCTTCTCGTGAGTGATGAGGGCGTTCTCGGCCTCCTGGGGGTAGATGTTCACCCCGCCGGAAATGATCATGTACGCCTTGCGGTCGGTGAGGAAGAGGAAGTTGTCGTCGGTGAGGTAGCCCACGTCGCCCAGGGTCGACCAGCCCTTCGGGTGACGCGACCCTGCGGTCTTCTCGGGGTCGTTGTGGTACTCGAACTCGGAGCCGTCGCCCTCGAAGAAGATGGTGCCGGCCTCGCCCTGGGGGACCTCTTCGCCGTCCTCGCCGACGATGTGGACAGTGCAGTTGATCGGCGTTCCGACGGTACCGGGATGGTCCAGCCACATGTCGCTGTTGCAGTAGACGAAGCCGTTGCCCTCCGTCCCTGCGTAGTACTCGTGGAGCACGGGTCCGAACCACTCGATCATCTGCTGCTTCACCTGGACCGGGCAGGGTGCGGCGGCGTGGATGACGCATTCGATCGACGAGACGTCGTACTTGGTGCGGGTCTCCTCGGGCAGCTTGAGCATCCGGACGAACATGGTGGGGACGACCTGGCTGTGGGTCGCCCGGTGCTCCTCGAGCAGGCGCAGATAGTCCTCGGCATCGAACTGCTCCATGGCCACGATGGTGGCGCCGATGGCGTGGGCGGCGAGGCAGAAGCGCAGCGGAGCAGCGTGGTAGAAGGGCGCAGGTGAGAGGTACGTCTTGCTCTCGTCGAAGCCGAACAGGAGCTGGAGCAGGCCGGCCACAGGCGAGGTGGAATCCTCGAGCGGGGTCGCCTCGAACGGGCGGATGATGCCCTTCGGGAGCCCCGTGGTGCCCGACGAATAGAGCATGTCGGTGCCGGCGATGCGCTGCTCGTCGAGCGGAGTGTCGGGCTGGCCGGCGACGGCGTCCTCGTAGCTGTCGTAGCCGTCGATGGTCCCGTCGAGCATCAGTCGCAGCGTGGCGTCGGGCGTGCCGGAGAGGACCTCGGCCGCTTGGTCGGCCTTGTACTTGGAGGTGATGAAGGCCTTGGCGCCACAGTCGTCGATGATGTACTCGAGTTCACTCGACTGGAGGCGGGACGACGCGCACGTGTACACGAGCCCGGCGTAATGGCAGCCCCACACGACCTCGAAGTAGCGGTCGTGGTTCTCCATGCAGACCGCGATGTGGTCTCCCGGCTGGAGGCCGGCGGCGCGGAGCAGGTGGCTCAGGCGGTTCGCCGCGGCGTCGAGCTCGGCGAAAGTCTGCGTGAAGCCGGAACCGCCCATGACGAGGGCAGGCTTGTCGGCGTTGTGGGGGAGGTGGGCACCGGGGAACATCGGTCCGGAAGGTAGTGCACGGGTACGGTGCAGCTATGAGTCGAGAGGCGTTCGCCGGACTGGTCGGTGACGGTCGTGCCGATCTGCCGTTGGACGAGACCTCCCTGGCCATCGCCGGCGCGTTACGCGGGCCGCTCGACGAGGTGGAATGGCTGGCGGTGCTCGACCAGATCGCCGCCGACTGTGACACGCCCACGACCGACGGCATCGCCCACCACCTCGTGGACCAGTTGGCGTTCGAGGGGAACCAGCGCAGCTACTACGACTGGCGCAATTCGTGCCTCGACCACGTCCTCGCACTGCGCACCGGCATTCCGATCACCCTCGCAGTGGTGATGATCGAGGTCGGGCGTCGCCTCGGCGTGCGGCTGGTCGGCGTCGGGATGCCGAGCCACTTCCTCGTCGGCGTGCCCGGCGAGGACAAGTTCTTCGACCTCTTCCACGGCAGCGCGCCGATCGACGCCGGGGGCGCAAAGGAGCGCTTCACGGAGGTCACCGGCGGGCGCGCACCGTGGGACGATGCCTTCCTCCACGCCACCTCCGACCGCCAGATCGTGATCCGGATACTGAACAACCTCCGGTCGATCTTCGTCGGCAACCACGATGAGCTCCGGCTGGCCATCGTGATGCAGCTCCGCGCCGCCCTACCCGAACTGCAGTCCCGCGAGGTCGACGAGATCGACAACGCAACCGCCATGCTCAACTGAACGGTCGTCGTGTGCGTCGCGGATCTCGTCGGATCGGCGCAGAATTCCCG
>CBFCWZ010000120.1:0-10045 GCA_965601935.1 uncultured Ilumatobacteraceae bacterium | reverse complement strand
GGATTCCCGAGTACGCAAGCGTAGCGGTCGAGCAGGAGGTCGAACGGATCGTCGTCACGTCGACGTCGAGCACAGCCCGGGATCGTTGCCCGGCGGAGCAGTTCCCTGCCGGCACTCGATCGTGCTGTTCAGCGGCGGGCGACGCGACGAACCTGCCCGACCAGCGATCGTCCACGCTCCCGTCGCGACATTCGGCTCGGGACGCCGAGGGCCCAGAGGTAGCCCGGGATCCGATGCACAGCGAGCGCCGGGACGGCGGTGAGTGCCTGGCTCCGGAACGACCGTTCGGCCGTGAACACGGCGATCGCCCGCCGGTCTCCTGCCGAGATTGTGTGACCCGCCGCCCAGCGATGGGCCGGGTGATCGCCCTCCAACCCGAGTCGCTCCCACGCCAGGTCGATTCCGTGTGCGACCACGGCATCGACTCGCCAACGCTCGGCGGTCGCCACCGTCGCTTCCCATCCGACGTCGGAGACCACGACGAGTTGGGCGACGTCGCGCGCCGCCCTCAGTGCGGAGAAGCCGCCGAGAACGAGGTGGTGGCATGCGTGCAGCAGGCGATCGGGTGCTGCGAGCACGACTGCGCGTAGTGAATCGGGCCAGGCGCTCGAGGCCGGTCGCCAGCGCCCACTGCCCGACGTCCGCCGTCCTTCGATTGGCCGCCTGAACCGATCCTCAGCAGCAGACGGCCGCGCGGCGCGTCGCGTCGTGCCGTGCGACTCCTCATGGTGATGCGCGACTGCGGCGCCGAGGAATCGGTACACCCATTCCGAACTCGCCGCGTCGCAGGACACCGACGCGGTGAAGGAGTTCTGCAAGGGCAAAATCGCCCACTTCAAGGTGCCGTACTACGTGAAGTTCGTCGACGACTTCCCCATGACCGTCACCGGCAAGGTCCGCAAGGTCGAGATGCGCGAGGTCTCGATCGGCGAACTCGGCCTCGGCGCCGCGGCGTCGATCGACACCGCGTAGTCGATCGCCCCGCTCAGGTGGGGAGCTCCCAGAAGTCCTGCGTCATCCCGACGGCGGTCAGCTTGGCCTGGAGCGCGTCACGCGTCGGGGGAGCGAAGTCGCGGTCGAGTCGGCCCGTGTACCAGTCGCGGCTCAGTTCGAAGAGCGTCGGCACCCCGACGATCCCGTTCACCGGATCGGGTTCCTCCGACCGGAGGAAGACGATGGTGCGTCATGTCTCGACGATGTCGTCCCACCACCTACGAGCCGGCACCGAGTAGCGCACGGTCCCGTCGTCGTCGACGAGGTCGCCGTTGGTCACCGCGAACCGGGCGGGCTCTCCGGTGTCCGCCCACGCGCTCTCGACCTCGGCATCGATGCCCAGCAGCAAAGGGATCGCCAGGGCGTCCCACGCACAATTCGCCCACCAGGAGCGGTCGCCTGAGGTCACCCGGTGGATCGTCGGGACGGCCGAGAAGGGGAGGGCCATGCGGATCTCGCCGCCGGTCCCGAGGACCAACGCATGACGGTCGTGCAGGTCGGAGAGGATCTCGTCGGACCGGCCGTTCGCCACGTCGTCCACCTCCGCCCGCGAAGGAGCGGTTCCGCGCTCCACGAACGTCGAGTACACGAGATGCCGAACCCCCCACGCGTCCACCGGCCCAGTGTGGCCGCTCGGCTTCGTGCGCGCAGCTGTTTCGTCTCGGACGTTCCTGCCGGTGTCGAGGAGAGGCGCGCAGGGGAGCCGTGCGGGGCAGGGGTCGACCACCGAGTCCGCCGCGGTACCGGCAGCCAGAGCCTGCTCAGGCGGCGGCGGTGTTGAACACAGGGCCGAAGAGCTTGTCGAAGACGTTGATGCGGTCGAACTGGAGGGCGTACTCACGGGCCGCGCCCGACCAGCGGTGGCGTTCGCCCGGCGCGAGGCCGAGCACGATGCGGTCGAGCGCGTTGGCGATCCCGGCCGGGTGCGAATGGTGCACGATCTCGGCGTGGGAGCCGACGGCTTCGGGGATCCCCCCGGTGTCACACGTGATGACCGGCCCACCCCCGGCGAGCAACTTCTCGACCAGAGCGATGCCGAACGTCTCGACGAACTCCGGCCGCGGTTTGCTCGGGAGGGCATAGGCGATCGAGCCCGCCATCAGTGACGGCTTCTCTGCGTCGTCGACATCGTCGAAGAAGACGATCTGCTCGGCGACCGGGGTGGAAGCGGCGAGCGCGTGCAGGTTCTTGGCCTCGGGGCCCGTCCCGCAGATCGCCAGCTTCACCCGGTTGCTGGCAGCACTCATGGCGAAGCCGTTGATGAGGTCGTCGACACCCTTCGCCTTGGTCAGGCGGGAGAGGAACAACACGTACCTGTCCCGGGAGAGGCCGCGGCGGGCGAGGTGCCCCTCGATCTGTTCGTCGGTGAGCGTCGTATAGGAGGAGCTGTCGATCGCGGGATACGAGATCCGGATCCGTTCCTCGCAGGAGGGCGCATACGAGGTGCCCCATCGTTGGTCCACCTCCAGGGCGGCTTCGACGATCAGCTTCTTCGTGTAGTGCGACACGGCGACGCAGTGGTCGTGCGAGAGGTACTGGGTGTAGATCGAGGCGGCGGCCCCGAAACGGCCCTGCTCGACTGCGGTACGCACGACGTTGGTGATGTCCGAGCCCACTGCCTCGGCAATGGTGACGAGCGGGGCGCACATCCCTGTTGCCCGGGCGATGTGGGCGGCGTCGGCGACGGCCGTGGCGTGCGGTGTGAGGTAGAGCGAGAGGCAGGTGGTCGGCACGTCCTCGGTGAAGAGTTCGACGAGCCGGGCGGTGATCCCGGCGAGTACCCGCCCGTCGGGGATCTTGTAGTCGCCGATCGGCTCGGGACGCTCGACTTCGATGCCGTCGCTGTACGGCAGGATCTGGTCGAGCGGCTTGAGGGGCAGGCCCGACGCCTCGAGGGTGTCGATCGGCCATGTGACGATGCGGACGTCGTCGAAGCCACGCGTCAGCGCGACCTCGGCGAGGTTGCGCGCCTCGCCCGAATGGCCGCAGATCACGGGGTCGGCGCGGACCACGATCACGAGGCGGTTGGTCGGTTGTTTCATCGGCTGTGCTCCTGGCTGAGGAGGTCGGAGGGGGACCCATCCGACGGTGGGCGGGTGGCGGTGGCCCAACCAGAGGTGGCGGACCCGAGTTCGACGACGAGAGTCCCGCCCCGATGCAGCTCCTGGGCGGTGAGCCAGGAGCGGTCGAGGCCGGTGCCGTCGAGGCGCAGCGACTGGACGTACTGGGCGGGACGGTCCGGCTCGGGTTCGACGAACCCCTCCGTCTCGATCGTGAGCGACGAGTCGCCCGTCGTGAGGCGGGCGTGAACATACGCAGGGGCGTTGACGAGGAAGAGGTTCTGGCCGGCGACGGGGAACAGACCGAGAGACGCCCACACGTACCAACTCGACAGGCCGCCGGAGTCGTCGTTGCCCGGCAGTCCGCCACGCCCGATGCCGAACTGGTTCGTGATGGCGGAGTGGACGACGTCGGCGGTCCGGTCGGGACGCCCGAGCCAGTGGTAGCTCCACGGGGCGTCCATGTCGGGCTCGTTGTTCAGCCCCTCGAAACGGCCGAGGGCGTACCCGGCCGTGACCTCGTCGGTGGACGGGGCGACACCCAGCTGCTTCACCGGGTCGGCCCCGAAGCCGAAGAACCGGTCGAGGAGTTCGCCGTAGCGGTCCTCACCCCCGGCGAGGGCGATGCGGGCAGCCATGTCGTGGACGAGCCGGAAGGAGTAGTTCCACTTGCCGCCCTCGTAGAAGGTCGAGTCGACGAGCAGGCCCGTCTCCGGATCGAACGCGTTGCGCCAGTGGTCGGCCATCGCCTCGAGTTGTCCGGCGAGTTGGTCGTCGTCCAGGTGGCGGGCGATGCGGGCCGTGCAGTGATAGCCGAACGCGAGGTCGAGGGTGTGCGAGATCGGGTGGGCGACACCGTTCTCGAGGAAGTCCTCGCCGTACTGCCGGCGCAGGTCGGGGGCCATGTGGGCGAGGGCCCACTCCCAGTCGATGCCATCCACGCCGAGCGCACAGAGGTCGGCGAGGAAGGTGTGGACGAGGGCGCTGCCCTGGCGGAAGAAGCGGTCGGCGCCCTTCGCCATGCGGTAGCCGATGGGGAGGTTGCCCTCTTCTTCACACACCACGAGGAGGGCATTGGCCAGCTCGATCGCCTTTTCCGGGGCCACCGCCGTGAGAAGGGGAAGCTGGGTGCGGTAGATGTCCCACATCGTCGCCAGGTCGAACACGAACGGACGACGTCCCGGCCACCAGGGGCTCTCGTCGGGGGCGAAGCACGGCTTGACGAGCGAGTGGTAGAGGGCGGTGGCGAAGACGGTCTGGCGGTCGGTGGAACTGCTCTCCACGCGGGCCGTCGACAACTGCTCCCGCCACTCGGCGCGCGTGGCCGACCGGCGGAGATCGAAGCTGGTGAGAGCCGAACCGCAGTCGTCGTAGAGGTTGTGGCGGGCCTGTTCCACGCCGCGGAGGGAGAACCCGAAACGCAACTCGACGCTCTGCCCGGGTTCGGTCGGCCCGGCCAGGATCAGGCCGAAGGGACGCAGCGTGGTGGGGCGGATGTTGTCGAAGTCGAGCCGGGTGCTGCCCGGCATGAGGCGCTGGTCGTACCAGAGCATCTGGCGCCATTCGGGCGTGTCGCACTCGATGTGCGTCGACAGCGGGGCTCCCTCCACGACCACCGTCCCCTCGGCCACGCCGGGAGCCAGCGATTGCAGGCCGGCGCGCACAGGAACGGTTCGGCCGTGTTCGATCGTGAGCCCGCCGAGGGCGAAGTCGACCACGAGCCGGGCGTCGTGATGGGCCGGGAACGTGTATCGATGGACGGCCGATTTCGGGCCGACCGTCAACTCGCATCGGATCCCGTTGGCGAGGGTGCAGGAGTACCAGCCGGGTTCGGCGTGCTCGTCCCTGATCGGCCACGCCGTACCGAGGCCCTCCAGGGGCTCCATCATCGGAGTCACCCGGAAGTAGTTGTAGTACTTGCGGATCGCGCCGGTGCCCGACTGCTGGAAGTGGGAGAAGCCAGAGGCTCTGATGCTGTCGTGCATGGTGGGCGGAACACCCTCGGTCGACAGCTGGTAGCGCCCGTAGCCCGTGGGGTAGGCGCCCGAGTAGGCGCACGCCGACACCATCCCCAACGGGTACGTGGCCCCAGGATGGGTGTTGCCGACCTGCGGCTTCGGCCACCACCAGGTTGCGGCCAACCCCTCGGGCGACGGCAGGTCGGTGGCCTCCGTGCCGATGAAGGGGTCGACCCACTCGATCATCGCTCGATCGGCGTCCGGACTGCTCGGGTCGGTGTGGCCACGGCGGCACGGTACGAAACGCGTGTTCCACGAGTGTTTCGTCCAAATGAACGATGCGACGCACATCACGTCCCTCGTTTGCGTCGCGGATCCGGTCCCCGAGCGACCAGATCCGCGACGCGAACAGGAATGGTGGATCGGTGGGGTGGCTCCGGTCGTGGGAGGATGGTGAGGGAGATGAAGACGGTGCGCGTGCTGTGGGTCGCAATCGGGCTTGCGACGGTCATCGGATGTACCGGGGACGAGTCCGCGGAGCCGAACGCCGACCCCACATCGACCGTGGTGACGAGCGACGACCAGGCTGGGCTGGGCGCCGAGGAGGTCTCCGGGACTCCCTCGACGTCGCCCACGTCAGCGCCCTCCTCGTTGCCGGCCAGCACGACGACTCTCGCCGACCAACGGGGGAGCGCCGGGCGGACCGATCTGTCAGGTCCGATCACCCTGCGGGGCGACGGACTCGGAGACGCACGGTTCGGTGACCCGTTGTCGACTGTCGAGCCCTGGTTGAGCGACCAGTTCGGCCTCCCTCGGACAACTGCGACGGCTTGGCCACCACTGGCTGCATCACAGCCGTGGGAGGCCGACGAGGGCGTGTACGTCGCCGCGTTCCCGCTGGGCACAGCCGGACGGACGTCGGCCGGCTACTGGAACGAGGGTCTGCTGCAGGTGGTCTTCAGCGATGTCGGCCCCGGCACCGACGATGGAACACTCCGACTCGTGGGCTGGGAGACGGTGAGGAGAGGAGCGCCCCCATTGGCGACCGAGTCCGGGCTGATGATCGGAACGTCCGAGGAGGAGCTGCTCGCCAGCTTCCCCGACACGCAGCGAAGCACAGACCGGTTCGAGATCGTGAGCGCGCCGACGGGCGAAGCCGGGATCCGCGGACTGATCGAGGCCGAGAACGTGACCCGGCTGGCCGCAGGAGTCGATGTGCGCGAGCTCGACGACATCCCCGACCCGCCACCGACGCCGGAGGGGCCCGTCGTCGACGAACTCCGGCTGCGTCCCGACGGGATCGGTGAGGTTGCGGTGGAATCGCCCGCCGAGGGTCTCATCTCCGACCTCGAGTCGCGGTTCGGGCCGCCGACGGAGGCGTCGACGATCGTGGGATCGCCGGGGTCCCTGCGGAGCTGGGGCGGCTACTTCCCCGACTCCTCGGCCCAGGTCCTCACCTGGTTCGACCCGGGCCTGACGATCGTGGTCGCCGACGGCGAGGCGTACGGCGGCTCCATCCCAGGGCAACTGCGCCTCGTGAACTGGACGGTGACGGGCCCTCGATTGCAGCTCGAGACCGACGTCGGTGTCGGCTCGACCGTCGAACAGCTGGCTCAGACGTACGACGACATCACATTCGGTGTGTCCGACGAGTGCGTCGGCCGGTTCAACCCGGAGGACTTCGCGATCTCGACCGATGACGGCGACCTTCGCGGCTCACTCGATTGGCGCTGGGTCCTCGAAGTGCAGGACGCGCTCAACGCGCGCGGCGCCTCACTCGAGATCGACGGTGCGTTCGGTCCCGTGACTCGTGAAGCGCTGGCCGACTACCAGGAGGGCGCCGGGATCGCGGCATCCGACGGGTGGGACTCGGACGGCGAGATCGGGCCCGAGACCCTCGCTGCGCTGGGTGTGACCGCACCGGATGACGCGCTCATCGTTCAACTCGCCGGGGGAATCGAATCGAGCTGTGGAGAGCGCACCCCGTTCGGGGTCAGCGGTCAGTAGGAGGCGCCGAGGCCCGCTCGGGCGTCGGTCTGGATGCCATACGGAGGGATGGGGTAGCGCAGGCCGTTGCGGGAGAGGGCTTCCATCCCCTCGACCGTCTGGAGGAGTTGGCCTGGGGTGAGGGCCATCAGGAGTTCGTCGTCGGGGACGCCGCCGTAGCGGCGTTCGGCGAAGCACGGGATCGACAGGCTGGGCTCACCGGTGGCGAGGGCCCGGCCCCACGAGTCGGCACATGACGACTCACCCACGCAGCCCCAATCGAGCTTCTTGTAGCCCGACCACTGGAGGCCGTTGATGAGCAGGATCATCTGGCCGGGGGTGGCGTACACGAGGCAGATGTCGGGCGGGTCGAGTCGCCCGGTGCGCAACGGCGACACCGCCATTGCCTGGTAGCGCCCGACGGGCACGACATCCATCGCCGCCTGGTGGGCCGCCGAGTCCTCGACGGTCTCGAACCACACACCGGCCATGTGCCGGCCCGAGTACCAGTTGTCGTCCTGGCCACCCAGGCCGAGCACCGACTGGCACTGGGCGCCGACGAGGTCGTCGCCCGTGATCCCCACCGTCCAGTCGAGGCGTGACGCCATCGACACGATCTGGTCGGCCGTGTGGACGTCCTTCGGACGGCGGATGCGCGCCACCTCCTCCATCTCCTCCACCGTCTCGAACATCTTCATGCCGATCGGTGTGGTGCGGATGCGGAGCACCTTGTCGAGCCGGCCCAGCAGGTCGGCCCAGTCGATGCTCCCGTCGTCGCGCCGGATGCTGACGGTCTGTTCGCTCACGGTTCCTCCTGGGTTGGTCGGATCAGTTGCTGAACGTCTGGAGTTGGCCGCCCTCGTCGGCGAGGCGAGCCAGGAGCGGTGAGATCTCCCAGTGCCTTCCACCGAGCGACTCGGCGTAGCTGTTGATCTTCCCCGCGATCTCGGCGAGCCCGACGGAGTCGGCCCAGTGCATCGGGCCGCCCCGGTAGACGGGCCAGCCGTAGCCGTTGACCCACACCACGTCGATGTCGCTGCCACGGATGGCGATGCCCTCCTCGAGGATCTTCGCCCCCTCGTTGACCATCGGGTACAGCAGTCGCTCCAGGATCTCCTGGTCGGACACCTCACGCTGTTCGACGCCCTTGCCGACGGCGAACTCCTCGATCAGGGCCTCCACCTCCGGGTCGGGGGTGGCCGCCCGCGTCTCGGGGTCGTACGTGTAGTAGCCGCGGCCGTTCTTCTGGCCACGGCGGCCGTTCTCGCAGAGGATCTCGCGCACGGTGGAACTGGACGAGGTCTCCTCCTTCCAGCCGATGTCGAGCCCGGCGAGGTCGCTCATCGAGAAGGGACCCATCGGGAAACCGAAGTCGTAGAGCACGCTGTCGATCTGGGCCGGTGTGGCGCCTTCGAGCAGCATCTTCTCGGCCTCCGCGCCGCGCATGAACAACATGCGGTTGCCGACGAAGCCGTTGCAGACCCCCACGAGCGCAGCGACCTTGTTGATCTTCTTGGCGATCGCCATGGCCGTGGCGACCACGGTGTCGGAAGACGTGTCGCCGCGCACCACCTCGAGCAGCTTCATCACGTTGGCGGGGGAGAAGAAGTGCATCCCGATGACGCTCTCTGGGCGTGACGTCGAGGCGGCGATCTCGTTCACGTCGAGTGCAGAGGTGTTCGATGCGAGCACCGCACCCGGCTTGCAGATGGTGTCGAGTTCCCCGAAGATCGACTTCTTCAGTTCCATGTCCTCGAACACGGCCTCGATCACGATGTCGCAGTCGGCGAAGTCGGCCTTGTTCGTGGAACCGGTGATGAGGCCCATCCGCTCCTCGACCGCGTCGGGCGGGATCGATCCGCGGGAGGCCGAACGCTCGTAGTTCTTGCGCACGACACCCAGCCCGCGCTCGAGGGCCGTCTCGTCGCGCTCGACGATGGTGACAGGGATCCCGACGTTGGCGAAGTTCATCGCGATGCCGCCACCCATCGTGCCGGCGCCGAGGACGCCGCACTTCTGGATGTCGACGAGCGGCGTGTCCTTCGGGATGTCGGGGATCTTGTTGGCCGCCCGCTCGGCGAAGAAGTAGTAGCGCTGGGCGGCGGATTGTGGCCCGGCCATCAGCTCTGTGAACAGCCGCCGCTCGACTGCGAGACCTTCCTCGAAGGGCAGGTTGACCGCTGCTTCGATGCACTGGATGTTGTACTCGGGGGCGAGGAAGCCGCGGGTCTTGCGGGCGATCCTGGCCCGGAAGTCGGAGAAGATCTCTGGGTGGCCCTTGGCGTCGTCGACCTTGTCGTCGCGGTCGCGCACCTTGGCCAGCGGGAGGCTCTCGGCCACGGCACGCTCGGCGAAGGCGGCAGCCGCAGCGCGGAGCGTGTCATGGTCACCGTCGACGACCTCGTCGACCAGCCCGCACTCGGAGGCTTCGCCGGTGCCGATGTGGCGCCCGGAGGTCATCATCTCGAGTGCCTTGGCGACGCCGGTGAGGCGGGGCAGACGCTGGGTTCCGCCGGCGCCGGGCAGCAGCCCGAGGTTGACCTCGGGCAGCCCGAACTTCGCGGACGACAGTGCGACTCGGTAGTGGGCGCACAAGGCCACCTCCAGCCCACCGCCCAGTGCCGTGCCGTGGATCGCGGCGACCACGGGAACAGGGGCGTCCTCCATCGCGGCCTGCACCTCGTGGAGCCCGGCTGCTTCCGGGGCGCCTCCACCGAACTCGGAGATGTCGGCGCCGGCGATGAAGGTACGGCCCTCACAGAGGATGACGATCGCCGACGCTCCCTCGTCGACCGCCTTGTTCACCCCGTCGAACAGTCCCTGGCGGACGTGCCAGCTGAGTGCATTGACGGGAGGGCTGTCGACGACGACGAGGGCGACCCCGCCCTCCTTCTCGAGACGAACGGTGTCGGTCAGTTGAGTCACCCCGCCATGGTGTCAGACACCGCTTCAGGTTTTCGCTTCAGGTCGGCCTCCAGACACCTGTCGCAGCTGGCGGATCGGTGCCCCATCTCCAAAGCTGCAACGGAAAGCTGCAACAGGTGTCTG
>CBFCWZ010000119.1:0-10108 GCA_965601935.1 uncultured Ilumatobacteraceae bacterium | reverse complement strand
CCCGGCAGGTGCCCCGACCGTCGCCCTGCATCTGCGCTGACCACCCGTCACACATGTGCCTGCTACGGGACACCTTCGGGCGCGCCCCAGTCCCCGCGTTATTCGTGTAGTCGGTTTGATTCCCGAGGCCGTTCAGGTCGGAGTTCGACCAGGTGTACGTTGATTCGAGACAAGTCCGTGGGGAAGGGGCGTCATGTCCAGCACAACCGAGATCGTTCGACGCAGCTACGAAGCCTTCAGCTCCGGTGACATCGAGGAGTTTCGGCGGGCGTGGCACCCCGACATCGCCCACACGGTGCCGGGCGCTTCGCCGTACTCGGGCACCCACAGGGGGATCGAGGCGGTGCTGGCCAACATGGGCGCAACGGGCGACTCCGCCGGGGGCACGATGAGCGCCGACCTCCACGACATCGTCGCGGACAATGACGGTCGAGCAGCAGCGGTCATCACTTCTCGCGCCACTCCTGGTGGCGAGACGGTCGAGGAGACGCACGTCCTGCAGTTCCCGTGGCCGATGACGAGATCACCGAGATTCGCAGTCTGGTCCCGGACCTGGAAGCTTTCACCCGATTCTGGTCCTAGCCACTGACGCCATACTGCGCCGCGCCGCGTCCCAGTCCCGGCAGCGATCGGGGGCGGCGGGTCGAGGCAGATGTTGGGTGGGCCAGGATGACTTCCGATGCTTCACCGCCCGGTTGCGCGCGGACTTCGATCGACCGTGACCAGCGTCGGCTGAGGAGAATGGACACCCTTGGGCACTGGATCGGCCAAAGAGTGCGAGCGCGCACCGGTGAGCGCGGCGGGCGGGAGCGTTCCTAGGTTTCGTCGTCCTCGTCGTTCTCGTCCACTTCATCCTCCTCGTCCACTTCATCCTGCTCGTCGCTCTCGTCCTCTTCGTCCTGTTCGTCCTGTTCGTCGGCTTCGGACAAACCAGGAGTCGTTCGCAGTCCGGCGACGAGCTCGGCCCTTTCGCCGTCGGAGAGATCGGCTTCTGGATGGAGGCCGAAGAGGGTGTAGTAGCCCGGCGGCATCGACCCATCGAGGATGACCTCGATGCTCTCTTCGGCCTCACCCGGATCCGTCGCGAACTCCGAGTAGTTGACGGCGTCTCGGCCCTCGTTGACATGGTCACTGACCGCCCACGAAATCGGCGCAATCGAGGCATACCAGGGCCACTCGACCTCGTTGCTGTGACAGCCATAGCAGGCGTTGACCATCAACTCGCGGGTGCGGGGCGACGACCAGTGCGGTTCGCCCGTGATCGGCGGGTTCGAGTGGTCGCGCCCATAGGGCAGGAGCTGAATGGCGCCGAAGACGACGATCGCCACGAACCCGAAATGGGCCGCCACGACCCCGACCGACAACTTCTGGTCGCCGCCGTCGCCGGACCGGCGACTCGTCCACTCCAGAAGCGCAACTGCGCCCCCGGCAACCAGGACCACGAGCAGCACGACCCAGAGCCACGACAGCCCGATCAGAGCACCGCCGACGACGCCACCCACTGCAACCGCGGCAACCCCGGCCAGCACCCACCAGTGGGCCTTCACGAACCTCATGGCCGAACGCTAGAGCCCCAGTCCTCCCCATCAACTCACCGCAACCCACTCGGGCGCCTCAACAGGGCATCCCCGACGTGCCCTGCTACGGGGCACCCTCGGGCATGTCACGTCTGGGCCGACCTGTACGCGCCCGACAACGCGACTCTCAGGAATCGGTCGAGGTCTGGAACAGAGCGAGCGCAGCGTCCACGGACTCTTCAGCGAACAGGTCGGCGCGGACGAGACGGCCGTTTGCGACAACGCAGACGGTGACTCCGATCTCGAACTCGCGCCAGTCGCCGACGTGCCGAGTCCACCAGCCGCCAGTGGTCACCCACCCTTTGCCGCCGGCCACGTGGAGCGCACGTGCGAGATAGCGATTGGGTTGGTCCCCGAACTCAGTCATCAACTGAACGCCCGAATCGAGATTCAGTTCCTCGTAGCCGAGAGGTCGGTGATCCACATACGCGATGTCGTCAGCCACCAGATCGCCCAGGCTTGCGAAGTCCCTCGCGCCCATTGCGATGTTGACGGCGACACCGACCGAGAGTGCCCGTGCTGCGGCTGGCTCCTGCATCTGGCACAGCGCCCTCATGTAGTGCTCGATCGCCCCGAACAGATCGGCATCGGCGTACCTGCGGACAGTCCCGCCAGCTTCCACCTCGAACCCGCCTTCGGGACCGGGCAACCGCGTGAGCCGCAGGCCCGGCGCGCATTCGGAAAGGATCTCTGGCACGAACGACCAGGGTACGGCACCGCCGTCATCGGCTCGGCGAAGCGACACGCGTTCACAAGTCGATGCCGAGGCCGATCTCCAGAGATGACGCAAGGTCGGACCCGACCGCAACCGGCGGCGAATGCGCCCGACGACCGGCGCATCCCTGCGGAGGCGTGCGGACCAACCTGCTCGACCGACAGGGCATCGAGGTCACCGCGGTAGCGGTGGAGGCCCATCTCGCCCACCCGATCCACTCAACCCGCCCGCTCTTGTGCGGCACGCACCGGTCGGTGCGATCCGCATGGAAACGGGCGTCGGAGACTCCGGTGCCGATCTCGCTCGGCCCGACCCGATCCGCGGTGCCGGATCTTTCTCGGGCTGGATGGCGTCACCGAGTCGCGAACATCGAGCCCGAATCGGGTTGACAGACCGGGCCGGACGGGCCAGCGGAGAGCGTCTCGGCCAGATTGGAGACGCGGCGAGGGGGCGGGCCCTGCAGGCTCGTCGCTGTTGGGGCCTTGTTGGGCATGGTTGCTCGCTCGGGTTTCTTCCCGAGTCGGATTCATCCACCGTTGCGCGGCGTCATTGGCGTGATGGTGACGGCACGACCCTCATCGGGGGTCGCCTGACGCTGCGGAGTGGTCACGCGCTGGTGTACGAAGTCGAGTTTGTCGATCACCGCGCCCCTCGGCTCGAACGGGTACACAGGCGGCGCACCGACCGATTCGGCGATGGCGTTCGCAGCGGCGCTGATCGGACGCCACAGGCCGAGGATCTCGGCGAAGTCGAGCGCGGACGCTTCCTCGAGGACGAACACATCGGCCTCGACCGATGTGTGCGGCACCAGGTCGTGTGCTGCCGCGGTCTCGGTGGCGTCGAGGATGTGGAGATAGTGCGCGAAGGTCTCGGCCCAGTCTTCGAGCGGATGGGAGCCCGCGTAGGCGGTGACGAGTCGGTTCTTGTCCCACGCGGTTCCGACCGTGGAGTAGTGCGCTTCGATCGCTGCGCGGTAATCGAGGCGCTCGTCGCCGAACAGCTCGCGGAAGCGGTCGAGGTGGTCGGTCCGTCCGACGAGTCGGTCCCAGTAGTAGTGGCCGATCTCGTGTCGGAGGTGCCCGATCACGCTGCGCAAGGGTTCGCTCAGCAGGCGACGGAGGTCGTCTCGGTGTTGGGCGTCGGTCTCGGCGAGATCAAGGGTGACGACGCCCTCGAGGTGGCCGGTGATGCCACCCTCGCCGGGGAGGTGCACCAGGTCGAAGGTGAGACCGTCGGGCGCTGAACTCGAGCGGCCGTCGACCGGAAGGGCGAGCGAGTCCAGTTGGTGGATCAGGCGTCGCTTGGCCGCCTCGGCGGTCGTCCAGGCCTCGATCGCGTCGCGTCGGCCTTCGTCGGGGCGTCCGCGGGTCAATCGGCAGGACCGACACCACGTGTTTCCGGTACCGGCGTCGAGCATCCAGTTGCAGCCCCACGCCGAGTTCAGGCATCGCCACAGCAGCCCGTCGCGGTCGTCCACGGTGAAGGTGGTCGGATCGGGAGCCGCCGTCAACGTCCGAACGGTGCGGAGACCGCTCAGATAGCCGAGCGGACTTCCGCACGTGCTGCAGTGCTGAGCAGCGAACGGCACGCCGCCGCCGCATCGCTCGCAGGCAAAGCGTCGCATCAGCGCTCCCCACGGAACGGTCCGCGAATCAGGCCGCCCATCGCGACGATTCGACCGGCTCGCCGTCCGGCAGCGGATTGTTGGGCGGTGGATGGACAGTCATCGTGACTCCTCGTCAGAGGTGACCCAGGCCAAGACGTCGGGCCTGCACGGGGCGACAGCGCGACCGGCCGTCCTGCCCAAGCGAGGCGACTCATCCCAAGAACTTCATCGTACCGCGGAGCTGTCCCTCGAGGAGTTGCGTCGCCCTCTCCCGTCCGGAAAACGCCGAGCGCCGCCGACCCGTTCGGATCGGCGGCGCTCATCGGACTACGCCGATCAGATAGCTCGGACGTTCTGGGCTTCGTCGCCCTTGCGGCCCGGACCGACGTCGAATTCGACCTTCTGGCCCTCGTCGAGCGACTTGTAGCCCTCTCCCGCGATGTTGGAGTGATGGACGAACACGTCCTCCCCGCCCTCGCGTGAGATGAAGCCGAAGCCCTTCTCGCTGTTGAAAAACTTGACAGTGCCTTGCATCAATTCACTTTCGTATCGAACACGCCATCGTGACGTGCACGGCTCGCACCCTACGACCCCGTCCGTCGCGATCCTCCGCAAACGGACCGCGGGAGCTGCTCGAAGCGATCGCCGATGCCGCCCACCAGAAGCCTGAGCGCGTGTCCGACGGCCCGCACGACGTGTTTCGAGAACTCACCTGAGCCGAGCCGGGACACGTCGATCGAGCGTCGACGGCAGCACCAACGGGATCAGAACCGGCGGCAGCGATCGCCCGTGTGTGGACAGCGCCACCTGGGGCGGTGCGGCCACCCGGCGGGCGCCAACACCACCTCGCGACCGGTCGAGCGACGCGGAGTGGATCGTGTCGCTGTGCACGAGGCTGTTGCGGGCCGATCCCGAGGCGGCGGGAGGAGGCCGGGGTCCTCTCCTGATGACCCCCGACCGATGAATCAGCGGTCAGCATCGTGGGACGCGAAATGAGCGAGGAAGGCATCGAACTGGTGCTGCTTGTCGAAGTCGGCGACCATCATCTCCCGGCCGGCCGCCCCCATGCGCCGGCACGAGGTCAGATCGGTGCCGAGCCGTTCGATCGAGGCTGCCAACTCGTCGATGTCGCCGGGCTCGACCAACAGCCCGGTCTCGCCGTCGAGCACGACCTCCGGGGTGCCGGCGAGCCGGCTCGACACGACCGGGACACCCATCGACAACGCCTCGAGCAGGACGTTCGGCAACCCCTCCTTGTGGAGGCTGGCGAGGACGAGGACGTCGATGACCTCGAACACGTGGACGGGCTCGCGTGTGAACGGGAAGAACGTCACGTGCGAGTCGAGGCCCAGTTCGGCCACTTCGGCGCGCAGCATCTGTTCGTCGGGTCCGTCGCC
The DNA here is from genome assembly GCA_965601935.1 of uncultured Ilumatobacteraceae bacterium. Classification (GTDB taxonomy): domain Bacteria; phylum Actinomycetota; class Acidimicrobiia; order Acidimicrobiales; family Ilumatobacteraceae; genus CBFCWZ01. Next base: position 4,813 of record CBFCWZ010000119.1, on the reverse strand, counting down.
GACGAGCAGGAGGTGGACCTGTGGGAGCCGGGTGCGGACCGCCGCCACCGCCTGGAGCAGCGCGACCTGCCCCTTGCGGTGCTCGAACGACCCGACGTTGCCGAGCACCGGGAACGCGTCACGTGGCACCGGGTATCGCTGTCGGGCCTGCGCGGCCCGCAGGGGGTCGGGCGTGAACGTCGCCACGTCGGTGCCCTGATAGATGAGGCTGACGTGATCGGCCGGGACGCTGTACGTGTCGACCAGGTACTGCCGTGTGAAGCCGGTGATCGAGATGACGTGGTAGCGGATCGGTTCGGGCGGTGCGTAGAACTCCCGGAGGTAGTCGGGCACGATCGTGCCGGTCTTCGGTTGCAGTACCGTCGACGACCCGGCGTCGGCAATACACCTCGCCGCAAATCGGGAGCAGTGGAACCCGTTTCGGGGTGGGTGCACCGTGCAGACCGCCACATCGGCACCTGCGAGCGCGTCGGTCCAGATCTGCTGATGACGGGCGTCCTCGGTGGTGACGTCGTCGAAGTCGTACGTCACGACCCGCGCGCCGGTCCCGACGCCGTCGGACGCGTTGAAGCCGCCCGCGGCGGTCAGCAACGTCACCTCGTGCCCTTTGGCGAGGAAGTCCCGCACGGCCTCCGATACCCAGATCTGCGTTCCACCGTGCAGGTGGGTGTCCTCGATGAAGCAGATGTGCATCAGACGCCGCTCATCGCTCGCTCGAGGCCGGCGAGGATCTCGTCGAACGACGCGGTCAACGTGTCGATCGAATATCGATGCCGCACCGCTTCGCGGTTGTGGAGGATGCGGTCGGTCCTGCTCGACGGGTCGAGCAGCATCGACGTCACGGCCGCGAGCAGGTCGGCGGAGAAATCGCCGGGCGGGAACTCGTCGTAGAGGATCGAGTGCTGCGGGTCGAGGTTCATCCCGATCACCTCCTCGAACACGGCTCGGGGCTCGTACTCGCTGCACACCAGCGGTACGCCAGCGGCTGCCGACTCGGGGATCGGCAGCCCGCGCCCCTCGGTGATGCTCGGGAACAGCACGAGGTCGGCGAGCTGGTAGATGTCGACGATGTCGATCGGTTGGTCGAGCGACGGATGGGACTGGAAGCCGACGGAGAAGGCCTGGAACAGCCGCCGGCCGATCGAGGTCGGGACGGCGGCCAACACGGCGCGGTACGAGTCGAGGATCCGCTCGATCGCGTCGCGGTGCTCGATCGGCACGGGCCCGGTGACGTGCAACGTCAAGGTCAGGCGCGGGTCCTGCTCGAACGCTTCGCGGAACGGCTCGTGCTCGAGCAGGGCGCCGATCAACTCCCAGTCCCGCCAGATCCGCTTGCGGGGCACGACCCGAGTGGGTTGCAGGATGTAGAGGGACTCGGGCGACGTGATGTCGAGCAGCAAGTCGTCGTGGGCGGCACAGACGATCGGGTGCTGGTCGGCCATCCACACGCCGAGATGCCGACGGAAGCGCTCGACCGACATCGGCTCCAGAGCGGGGTCGCCGCCGAGGACGTGCGCCATGCGTCGGCGGTGCTCGCGCTTGTCGGACGCCGTGCACTCGCGGAAGAACTGAGGATCGAGTGCCGTCCCGATCGTGAACACCTTGTCCGGCCGGAGGTGGTAGCGGTCGATCAGCCGCCGGGACTGGACCGGGTTGATGTTGGCCTGCACCCACCGCCGCCCGTTCCACGGGAAGATCCGCTGGAAGAACCCGAAGAACTCCTCGTTGTCGTGATTGCGGAAGAAGTGGTCGCGTGGTCCGGGTTCCTCGCCGGGATTGCGTTTGCATCCCGCCTTGCCACCCTCCCAGTAGAAGTCGTGGTTGTTGCTGATCACCGCGCATCCGGTCGCCTCGCTGGCGAGCACGATCGCGAGCGCGAACGCCACGTTGCCCGGGTTGGAGTTCGTGTTGACCGCCGTGAGCAGCCCGATGCCATGGTCGTCGAGATACGCCGCGAGCGGTCCGGCGAGGTCGAGCGCCTGGTTCCAGATCTGTCGGGCGAGTTCGCTCGACTCGTCGCTGCCGGGCACGAGGTCCTCGTAGAACAGTCGGGCGAACCACTTGCCGTCGTCCCACTTGTCCCAGCCGTCCGCTCCCTCCAGGCGGTGTCGCTGCCAGCGGTCGTCCAGGACGGTGTCGGCGCGGTCTCCGAAGTTGCCGGCGATGCAGTGGATCGGTACCCCCGGTGCGAGGCGCTCGAAGCACTGCGCGTACTTCGCGATCTCCATCGAGACCCCGTCGATGTCGTACGCGAAGGTCACGAATGCGACACCACCGGTGAGCCGGTCGTGGACGCCGCGATCCTGGGTCTCGCGTTCGTGCCGGACCAGGTCGTCGAGTACCTGGCTGATGCTGTCGCCCTGCTCGACCGTTCTCTGTCCGAGATCCTCGATGTGCAATCACGCCTCCCTTGGTGAACGACCGGTTGCCGACGAGCATCTTGGCAGCAAATTCCTTGCTCGATCCACCGTCGGCTCATCCCGATCGACCAACATGCAGATCACCAGGCATGAGGATCGGGATCGTGATAGGCCGCATCGGCGGCGTTGACGGCGTCGCGCTGGAGACCGAGAAGTGGATCGCCGTGCTGCGTGGGCTCGGCCACGAGATCCGCGTGTTGACCGGCGAGCTCGAGGCGCCTCGCTCCGACACCACCGTCCTGCCCGAACTCTCGTTCGCGCATCCCGCCACGATCCGCGAGCAGGAAGATGCGTTCTTCGCGCAGCAGGCCGACGAAGGCGAGCTGCTCGACCGCCTCGAGCGGGCGGCGGCTGCGGTCGAGCGCGATGTCGGTCGATGGATGTCGCTCAACGGGATCGAGTTGCTCATCACCCAGAACAGCACGACACTGCCGTGCCACCTCGTCATGGGGATGGCGCTCAAGCGTCTCATCGAGCGCACCGGCATCCCGACGATTGCGCACGACCACGACTTCCACTGGGAACGGGGCGACCGGTACCGGTCGCGGTATGCAGGCATCCAGGCGATCATCGCCGAGTGCTTCCCGCCCGATCTCCCGAACCTGACGCATGTCGTCATCAACAGTCACTGCCGTGACTCGCTCGACGTCGAGAGGGGCATCCCGGCACGCGTGATCCCGAACGTCATGGACTTCGAGCAGGAGTTCGTCCGTTCCGATGACTTCAACCGGGATCTTCCCGCCGAGCTCGGCCTCGACGACGGTGACATCCATCTCTTCCAGGTCACCCGCATCGTGCGCCGCAAGGGCATCGAGACCGCCATCGAACTGGTCGAGCGACTCGACGACCAGCGCATCAAGCTCGTCATCACCGGCACGGCCACCGACGACTACAACGGTGAGTACCTCGCGGAGCTTCGGGCGCAGGCATCGGGTCTGAACCGGCCCGGCCAGGTGATCTTCGCCGGTGACCGGTTCGCCAACGTCCGCGTCTCCGCCAACGGCAGCGCGCCTGTGTTCTCGCTGGCCGACGCGTACGCGCACGCCCACGCGTGCACCTACTTCAGCCGCTACGAGGGGTTCGGCAACGCGTTCGTCGAGGCCCTCGTGGCCCGAGTCCCGATCTTCGTCAACAACTATCAGCCCGTCTACTGGCCCGACATCGGATCGAAAGGGTTCCGCACGGTTCAGATCGAGGAGAACGAACTCACCGACCGGGCGGTCGACGAGGTGCGGTCGGTGTTGACCGACGCGGAGTTGCGGGCCGAGATCGCGGACCACAACTTCCGGCTCGGTCGCGAACACTTCTCGTACGACGTGCTCGCCGATCATCTCCGCGAGCTGATCCCCGCCTGATCGTCGGAGGCGCCCCATCCTCCGATGCCGAGGAACGGGCCGCGGCTGGGGTGCGCGGTACTCGCCGGTCGCCGATCGCGTTCCTGGCTGTCAGTCGTCTGTCGCGCGGGCGATGTCGATCGCGTGGCGCGGGTCGCGGTGGGGATCCGGCGAGTACAGCCGCCGGCACCACCAGATTCCTGGCGATGTGTCGCCAGCCGAGTGGCGTGCGCGAGGGGGCGCCGAAGCACGCACAGGGCGGGCGGCTCCCGTCGAGGAGGAGCATGACCCCGCCGGCGATCTCGGCGCGACGCCCGACCAGGTTGACGGGCGGGGCGGGCACAAGGCCGACACGGTGAGCAGGACGTCTGGCGGCGACGACTCCGTGGCGGCGATCCGGGAGGCCGACTCCGGGATCCGGCCGGCGGAGGACCCCGGGCGGGTCTCGTTCCTCGCGCCCGTCACCTCAAGCGATCGGGCGGCCGGTGGCGGTGATCCGCACCGCCACCTCGTACAGCCCCCAGCAGAGGTAGTCGTACTCCACCCCGTGCTCGGCGCAGTGCTCCTGCCAGGCGCGAAACTCGTGCTGTTTCCAGTTGGGGTAGTTGAAGTACTCGTTGAAGACGATCACCGTTCCTACCTGCAACTGCGGACCGAGGTTGTCGAGCACGGTCTTCGCCGAAGAGTAGATGTCGGAGTCGATGTGGACGAACGCCACCGGCTCCGGGTGCTCGGCGACGAACGGGGGGAGCGAGTCGTCGAACCAGCCGTGGACCAGTTCCACGTTCGGAGCCACCTCGGGGACTCCGTCGCCGCCGAAGGCCCCCTCCGCCAACGTGTACCCGGCCCAGGCCTCCGGTAGGCCGGCGAACGAGTCGAACCCGTGGATCGTCCACCCGGGGCGCCGACGGGCGACGTGGTTGATGGTGGTTCCCGTGCGGACACCGAACTCGAGATGCAGGCCGTCGACCGTCACACGGTCGACGGCGAACGTCAGGACCTCGAATGCATCCTTGCGGATGATCGCATCGCGCATGTCCGACTTGATGTAGGCGACGG
>CBFCWZ010000118.1:0-10177 GCA_965601935.1 uncultured Ilumatobacteraceae bacterium | reverse complement strand
ACCGCTGGCCATCTGGGCGACGAGCATGTTGGCCCGCAGGAGGGTCTGCATGTGGACCCAGACCTGGGTCCAGATGATCGCTCCGGCGTGCACCGATGCCATGCGCAGCGTCTCGCTCACCGCGACGCCGAAGGCGAACCAGTAGGTGGCCGCGAAGTCCCCTTCGGAGAGCGCCGCATAGCCGCGGCTCAGCAGGTACCCGGTGAGCGCCGGGGCCATGAAGAACCCGACGAACAGGATCGCTCCGGCCCAGTACTCCTTCCGGCGGTGCTGGCTCACCCGCCACGCCAGCCGCCACACGTTCGGCACGGTCGGGGTCACTGCGAGATCGGTCATGCGGTCACCTCCTCGGTCTCGAGCGACACCGTCAGAAGATGGCGGTAGCGGCTGTCGCTCTCGCCGGCCAGCGCCTCGCGTTCGCCGTGTTCCACCAGGTGCCCGTGGTCGAACACGGCGATCTCGTCGACCCGCTTCAGCGTCGACAGCCTGTGGGCGATGACGAGAGCGGTGCGGCCGACGAGCAGCCCTGCAATGGCCTCCTCCAGCTGCGACTCCGTCTCCGGGTCGACGCGGGCGGTCGCCTCGTCGAGCACCACGAGGTCGGGATCGCGGAGCCAGACGCGAGCCAGCGCGAGCAACTGTGCCTCACCCGCCGACAGTCCTCCCCCACCCATTCCGAGGGGGCGATGGATCCCACTGTCGACAAGGGACCCGAGCCCGACGGAACGCAGGGCTCCCTCCACGTCGGCGTCGGAGCGGGCATCGTCGAAGAGGGCCACGTTGTCGCGTACGGAGCCGGAGAAGAGCTCGACCTCCTGGGGCACCACGGCCACGCGCCGACGCAGCTCGGTGAGCGGCATGTCCTGGACCCGGACCCCACCCAGTAGCACCGCGCCCGACCGGGCCTCGACCAGGCGGAGGACGAGGCGCGACAGGGTGGTCTTCCCGCTGCCGGTCCGGCCCACGATGCCGAGCGAACGACCCGCCCCGAGACCGAGGCTCACGTCCCGGAGCACGGGGAGGTCGTCGCCGTAGTCGAAGGTGACGTCGCGGAGCTCCACCGAGAGGGCTCCTGTGGGCGGGGTCACGGTTCCCGAGTCGTCGATCCGGGACTCGATCGCCTGCAGGTCGAGGACCCGCACCATCGCACCGTTCGCCCGCTGCACCGTCTCGAGTTGGTGCACCACCTCCTCCAAAGGGCGCGAGATCAGCAGGACGTACTGGTAGAGCAGGAAGGAGGTGCCGAGAGTGATGAACGACCCGTCCACGAGCCACGCGCCGAGTACGAGAACGAGCACCCAGCCCGCGGCCACCGCCATCTGGACCAGCCACCACATCGACAGGAATGCACTCTCCCTGCGCACCGCTGTCTCCAGAGAGACCGAACTGTCCTCGATGAACCGCCACGAGGCATGGCCTTCTGCACCGAGCGCCCGCAGGTCTTCGGCGGCGGTGAGGCGCTCCTCGATCCCGCCGTAGAGGCGGGCGTTGGCACCCATCTCGTCGGAGGCCTCTCCGACGGCGCGGTGGCGGCTCCGTACCACCACCATGACGGCGATCAGCACGTAGACGAACATCCCGACCGCCACCCGCCAGTCGATGACGACCAGCACACCGATCATCCCGCTCACCAGGAAGAGGGCTCCGAGCACCCGCGGCAGCACCATCCCGAGGAAGTCGGACACATAGGTGACGTCACCGTCGACCCGCTGGATCAGTTCGCCCGGCGTGTGCGTGCGGTGGAACTCGTGGTCCAGCCGGAGGACGTGCTCGGTCAGGGAGAGGCGCAGACCGTTGGTCGTTCTCCAGGCGGCGACGGTCGCGGCGCGGACGACTACGACCGCCATCACCTGTGCGAGCACTGCCACCGCCAGAAACGCTGTGGAGTAGCCGAGCACCTCTTCAGTCGTCGTCCCCTCGGAGGCCCGGTCGACGATGGCGCGCACCAGCAGCGGCCCGGTCAGCGTCAGCGCCGAGCCGACCGCGACGAGCACGCCGAGCGCGACCCAACGCCCCGCCTCGGGGCGGAGCAGTTCGGCGAGAGCGCGCCAACGAGCAGAGGTTCGGACCGGCACGCCAACATTCTCGCCGCGCGTCGGCGCCGAAGTGGGGTGGATTAGCGTCGACCCATGCCTTCGCTCGCCGGACGGTTCTCACACGTCATGTCGACCCGCTTCAAGGGGGTGACCGACCGGATGACGGCCCGGCAGGTCGAGCAGTACCGGTCGAGCGACGGCCGCAAGGGCAACAAGCTGATGGGCAAGCCCGTCTTCCTGCTCGACGTGGTCGGGCGCAGGAGCGGCGAGAGACGGCCGGTGATGTTGATGCTCGCCAGCCGCGGCGACGACCTGCTGGTGTGTGGCTCGAACGGCGGCAACGACAGGACACCCAACTGGTACCTGAACCTCGTGGCGGCCGGTGAGTCGGACGTCCAGGTCGGTGCCGACCGCTACCGGGTCGGTGTGCGCGAGCTCGGCGAGGGCGAGGAACGAGAGGAGTGTTGGCGCCTCCTCAACAAGGCCTGGCCCCAGTTCCGGTCGTACCAGGAGCTGACGGATCGCCGGCTTCCGGTGGCGGTACTGGAACGGGTCGACTCGAGCGACGAGAGCTGACGCTCAGGCCGCGGCGGCTCTTCGAGCTTCGAAGTCCGGCCGCATCGGGTGATCGAGCGGCGGTGGGTAGACCCAGCGCCACTTCTCTTGGACCCAGGGCGGGTTGAAGTAGAGCCACCGGGTCTCGAGGCGCTCACCGAGAGGTGACCGGTAGGTCCGCAGCGGAGGACACAGTGGCCCCGGGTCGAGACCGGCTTCGGGTGCGGCACCCGAGTTCTTGATCGGGCTGCCGGTGGCGTCGGTGTAGGTGAGGCCGGTCGGATCGTCGGCGTTGCCGCGGATGCCCAGCTCGCCGCGATGATGCATGCGGTGGTGGTACGGGCAGAGACACACGAGATTCCACGTGTCGGTGACGCCACCGTCGTCCCAGTGGATGATGTGGTGGATCTCCAGCCAGTGCGTCTGGGTGCATCCGGGTACATCGCACTGGCCCCCGTCACGCAGGTACACGATGCGGCGCAGTCGGTCGGGCACGATCCGTTCGTTGCGCCCGGCGTTGAGCGGGAGTCCGTTCTTGGTGAAGATCGGGTTCCACGAGCCGTCGCACGTGAGGTACTTGCGGATCGACTCGGGGATGCGGGCATTGCCGGCATCGGCCCCGCCGCCCTCGATGTCGAAGTGGAAGTACAGCTTGAAGCGGTCGCGGCGGGTCGGCGACTCGACGGTGTCGAGGCTGCGCTGCGCCACCTCCTCCAAGGCGTTGGCCCACGACACGTCGGGCTGGCCCTGCTGGAAGAGCGCGTCGCGCGCTTCGACGAGCGCCCTTTCGATGATCGCGCCGGTCAGCCCGTCGGTGACCGCGTTCAGGTGGAAGCGACCCTTGTCGTCGAACCAGAAGCGGCAGTACTCGGTGTTCCGACCGGTTCGTTCCGGGTCGGGCTCCTGCTCCTCGGGTGTCTCCGTGTCGGCCTCGTCGGCTTCCGCCTCGTCGGGCTTCGGGAGGTCGTCGAAGGGATAGCGGGGCAGCACCCGACTCAGCTGGCGGACGGTGCACTGCTGGGCGAGCCGGGCGCCTTCCTCGTCGGCCCACCACGGGACCCAGCGGGCCACGAGCGCCGCCTGGTCGAGCGTGAGCCGGCCGTCTCGAAACGCCTCCACCGTGACCGGGAGGTCGTCGAGCCGCCTGGCGATGGTGGTGACCCGCTTCGCCGTGGCGGCGCCCAGACCAGCCCGCCAGCACAGCCAGTGCTCGAGCGAGCGGATCCCGACTCCTTTCCAACGTGCGGGATCCGCGATCGCTCCTGCAGCGAGGTCGACCAACTCTGCGTGCAGCCGGTTGAGCCCTCCGGTGACGCGGTTGACCTCATCGTCGAAGTCGTCCCAGGCGCGCCCGAGATCGTCGCCGGAGCGCCGAACCTCGGTTGCCGAATGGGTGACCTCGACCATGCCTCCATCATGACGAAGGGGTGTTGCAGCCATCGCGGTGTGGGAGCCTTGGCGGATGGACACCGTGGAACGTCTCGGATTCGCAGCCGGAACCACGGTCGCGGTGGTACATGCCGACGACATCGGGATGAGTCACGCCGCCAACGTCGGTGCCTTCGCCGCACTCGAGGCAGGGCCGGCCACGTGCGGGAGCGTGATGATGCCGTGCCCGTGGTCCACCGAGGCGGCCGAGATGGCCCGGGCACGACCGGATGTCGATCTCGGAGTACATCTCACCCTCAACTCGGAGTTCGACGGCTATCGATGGGGACCGGTGGCAGGCCGCACGGCCGTGCCGAGCCTGGTCGACGACGCCGGGCATCTCCTCCACACCAGCCGAGAGACCGTGAAGTACGGAAGTGTGGACGACGTCCGCACCGAGTTGAGGGCACAGATCGACGCCGCCCTGGCCGCAGGTATCGACGTGACCCATCTCGACTCGCACATGGGCACGGTCTTCCACCCCAAGTTCTTCGACGCGTATCTCGAACTCGGACGCGCGTACCAACTCCCGCTCTTCCTCCCGAGCGTGCCCGAGATCCGACCCGACCCGGATGAACTCGTCGTGTTCGACGGCTTCGACGCCGACTCGCTCGGCTTCGAGCAGGGCGAGGGCGACACGCACAACGTTCGCCGCATCTCCGAACTCGCACCCGGGCTGAACTACCTCATCTGCCATCCCGCGCAGGGCGGCGACGAGTTGTCGGCCATCACCGAGACCGCGCACCAGCGTGACTTCGAGCGCCAGTTCTACGGCGGTGACGCCGGCCGGACCGCGTTGGCCGCGGCCGGTGTCGAGACGATCGGCATGTACCCCCTGCGCGAGCTGCTGCGTGAGTAACGGTCAGGTCACTCGATACGGATGCCGGAGATGGCCCGGCCGATCACCAGCTGCCGGATCTGGCTGGTGCCTTCGAACATCGTGTGGTTCACCCTCCCCAGGTCTGTGGGTGATGCGCTGTATTGCCGCTGACCAGGGGTTTCGCGGAAGGCGTGTCCACAGGGTGTTGTGGCGTCCGCCCGGTTCCAGGGATGGCCAGGGGCTTCCGGTCCGGACCGGATGTCGCCCGATCTGCCGATCCCCGTCGCGATCCGAGACATTTGCCCGACACCGTTGACCGTCGGCCTGTTCGCCTGGTTGGCCGGTGTGGAGTTCCATCTGCATCGCGTCGGTGCTCGGCGATGAGCGCGAGAACGCGCAGGCGTTGGGCGTTCCGTGCGAACGTCACCCGATGTCGAGGATGACGGCGAGCGTTTCTCGAATCTGGGAAAGACTCAGCGGCCCCACGTTGCCTCGAGTGCCCGCGATCCTCTGCGGTGAAACCGCTCGAAGATGCTGACACTGCGCCGCCGAGATGGCACTCAATCCATTGGTCGTGTCGGGCTCGATCACGATCTCGGAATGGAACGTGCGGATCGTGCTGGTGAGCGGAACCACATGAACGACGGACGGGCCCGAATCGAGGATCCGTTGAGCCGTGATCACGATCGCAGGATGAAGAAATCCTGCTTCGCGGCCCTCGGGTCGACCGAGATCGAGATCGACCACGTCACCCGAGGTCTGCATCGAGCCAGGCGACCTCGTCGTCGTCCAATGGGACGCGCAACTGCCGCCCGATGTGGTCTTGACGGAGCGCCCGCACAGCGAGGGTCACCGTGTTGCCGACGGTCGTGTCGAACTCGGCCGCCAGACGCTTCAGGTCGTCGTGCGTCGCAGCATCAATTCGAACGCTCGTGCTCTGCATGCAGATCAGCATACACGGGCGGCGGTCCGCTCGAGCACGCGTACCGGCCACGACCGGTCCGTCGAGGTTCCTCGGAGTGTCGACGGCGAGGTGGAGGATGCCTGGGCGGTCCCACTCTGGGAACCTTGTGTGATGTACGCCGTCGCTACCTTCTTCGTCGTGGCAGTCATCTCGTTGGCTTTCACGAAGCTCGCCTCCGGGGCGTTGATTGCCACTGGTGTCCCGCCGGAGAGCGCAGCATTCCAGGCCCGGTCGGCGTTCAGTGGGGCCGGTTTCACGACGACCGAGGCCGAGAATGTCGTGAACCATCGGGTGCGTCGACGAATCATCGGTACGACGATGTTCGTTGGCAGCCTCGGCACCCCGACTCTGGTGCTCACCGTGCTCGTCGGGTTCCTCGCTCCGGGGCCGGGCTCGACCACCGAGCGGGCGTTGGTCACGATCTCGGGAGTACTGCTGATCTTGATCGTCGTGCTCAATCGGCCCGTGCAACGTCGCCTGGAGCGGGTGGGGCAGCGATACGTTCACCGTCGCCTCACCCCGGCCTTGCCGTCGAACCGATTGGACTTGCTGACACTGTCCGATGAGTTCGCGGTGCAGGCGATCAAGCTCGAGTCCACGCCGCTGGAGTCGGTCCGGAGCCTGCGCGGACTGGCCCACGCGTTCCCCGATGTGACGGTCCTGGGCGTCCGTCGGGGCACGACGTACCTCGGTGCTCCGCCCGTCGACATCAAACTGCAGGCCGACGACGAACTGATCATCTATGCCCATCGCCAGCACGAACTGGTCAGTTGACGCCGCGGAACCCGCCGCAGAAGGCTGAAGACCACCAAGCACCCAACTGAACTGACCGACGACGAGGCCGCAGCGATCGTCGACGCGCCTCGTGGGGAGTCATCGGCACTCAGCTCCGCACGCAGTCGGTTCCGATCGAACGTGCTGGTGAACAACGGCCGCATCACGGTCGGGATCCGATCCTCGATCGTCTCCGCGTGCGTCGTCAGTTGGATCGGCGGGCAGGACCGGCTCGAGCCACAACAACGACAGCCATCCGGGGAGAGGGAGGTCAGGTCACCTGGATCGCGTCGAGCACCTCGGGCTTGGTCGACCGCATGGCCGGGATGAGCGCCGCGACGTAGCCGAGCACGACACCGGCGACGAGCACGATCACGAGCTGGAACGGGGCGAAGTCGACGCCGATGTCAGCGCTTGACAAACGGTCGATTGCGAACACGAGTGAGAATCCCATGAACGCGCCCATCACGACACCGCTGACCGTGCCGAGCACGGCGATGAGAATCGACTCGATCCGCACCATCCGCCGGACACGACGGTCGACCATGCCGACGATGCGCAACAGTCCGAGCTCGCGGCGGCGTTCGATGATCGACAACGACATCGTGTTGACGATGCCGATCAGGGCGACGACGACGCTCATCAACAGCAACCCGTTGACCGCGTTGATCATGAAGTCGAAGATCTGCCCGACGAGCACGCTGAACACGTTGCCGGCCTCCAAGGTGATGTCGGGGCGCAGGTCGGTGACCGCTTCGATCTCGTCCTCGACGTCGGACTCGGTGGCGTCCTTGGCATCGATGAACGCGGCGGTCGGCGCCGTGTCGCCGACGAAGGCGTCGAACGACTCGGGTGTGGCGATGTTGCCCAGCTTGATTGCGTCGAGGCTGAAGCCGATCGTACCCGCAACCGTGAACTCGGCGGTGTCACCGGCGCTGTCCACGTAGGTCACGGTCGAACCGATCTCCGGTGTGTCCTCGCCGAGATTGACCACGAGCACCTCGCCGGCGGCGAGGTTGGCAACATCGGTGCCCTCGTCGACGTTGATGTTCGCGACCTCCGACAGCGCCATCAGGTCGCCCGTCGACAGCGAGTGCGGGAGACCGCCTTCGTCGTCCTGCTGAGCGACGGTCTCGGTGCGGAACGGGATGACCCGCTCGACGTCGTCGATGGCCTCGAGGTCGTCGACGAGCTGATCGTCGACGGTGCCACCGTCACTCGACATGGTGAAATCGGCCGAAGCGAGGGCGTCGATCTTGTCGACGGCGAAGTCCTTGAGACTGGTACCCGACACGGTCACGAGGGTCACGAGGAACACGCCGATCAGGAGCGCGTTGGCCGTCGTGGCGGTGCGCCGCGGGTTACGTCCGATGTTGTCGGCGGCGAGGCGTCCCTCGAGGCCGAGCGTGGCAATCGCCGGCTTGAACACCCGACTCGCCCCGAGCGCGATCACCGGACCGGCCAGGATGACCCCGATGAAGAAGGCGAGCGCGGAGATCCCCAGCACCCCCGCCGATGGTGCGATCAGCAGCCCCGCAGCACCACCTCCGACGAGCACGGCAACGGTGATCACTCTCTGTCGCGTGAGCGTCTTGCTCTCCACGGCCGACTCCCGCAGCGCCTCGATCGGTTCGACGCTGCCCGCCTTACGGGCGGGTCGCATGACCGAGAGGAACGTGATCACCGTGCCGAGCACGATGCCCTGGATCACGACGGCCGGCGACACGGCCAGTCCGCTGCCGGGGAGGTCGACGCCGAACAATGAGATGACGAGGATCAGCAGGTACGTCAGCGAGAAGCCGAGCGCCACCCCGAGGACCGAGCCGAGCAGACCGATCAGCAGACCTTCCCACCGAAGCGAGCGCCGCAGCTGCGTGGGTGTGGCGCCGATCGCCGAGAGCACCGCCAATTCACGCATCCGTTGGGCGACGATCACGGTGAACGTGTTGACGATCACGAAGCCACCGACGAAGAGCGCGATCAGCGAGAACGCCTGCAGCGCACGCTTGAGGATGCCGCCGATCGCGCCGGCCGCAGTGGCCTGATCCTGCACGAAGTCGTCGCCGGCCTGCACGACCATGCCGGGCGGGACGAGCGGTTCGATCGCGGCGACGAGGTCGTCCTGGCTGCCCTCGCCGCGCACATAGATGTCGTCGTACTCACGTTGCCCCGAGTTGAGCCAGACGAAGGCGTCGTCGTCGATCACCGAGACGGTGCCGCCGTCGTCCTGGGCTGCGTTCTCGCCGAACTCGGTGATGCCGACGATCGTGACGTCCTCCGGACCGGCCAGGGTGAGCAGGGTGACCGATTGTCCGACGGCCAGGTCCTCGTCGTCGACCGTGGCACGGTCGACGACGATCTCACCGGACGCTGCCGGCGCGACCCCCTCGACGATGTCGGTGTGGTTGAGTTCGTCGTCGTCGACCCAGGTGCGGCCCGTTGCGTCGTCGGCGAACGTGGCGCCGTCGTCGGCAAGGAACGCAACCGAGCCAGTCAGGTGGCCGGCGACGGCGGCAACCTCGGGCAGCGCGGCGATGTCGTCAGCGACGTCAGCCGAGATGCGGTACCGAGCCGCGAACTCCGAGCCCGACGCCTCGGGGTCCTCGTCGGCGATGACGGCGGCGTCCACGCCGCTGTACTGATCGCGAGCGTTGCCCTCGAGAGCGTCGGTGACGCGATCGGCCATGAAGCCGGAGGCGGCGAAGAAGGCAACACCGGTCATGATCGCCACCAGGGTGGCGACGTACCGGCCGACGTTCATCTTGACGCCGCGGAGGGCGAGCGTGAACATGTCAGGCTTCGAAACGCTTCATCCGGTCCAGCACCCGATCGGTGGTCGGTTCGGCCATCTCGTCGATGATCTGGCCGTCGGCGAGGAACAGAACGTTGTCCGCGTACGAGGCCGCGTGCGGGTCGTGGGTGACCATCACGATCGTCTGGCCGGACTCGTCGACCGCTCGCCGCATGAAGGTCAGGATCTCGGTGCCGGTGCTCGAGTCGAGGGCGCCGGTGGGCTCGTCGGCGAAGACGATGTCAGGCCGAGGAACGAGAGCGCGGGCGACGGCGACGCGCTGCTGCTGACCGCCTGAAAGCTGGCTCGGCAGGTTGCCGAGGCGATCGGTGAGCCGGACGGTGCTGACGATCGTGTCGAACCACCGCCGGTCGGGTTCTTCACCGGCCAATGTGAGTGGGAGGAGCACGTTCTCCTCGGCGGTGAGCGTCGGGATCAGGTTGTACTGCTGGAAGATGAAGCCGAGGTGGTCCCGGCGCAACAGTGTGAGCTGGGTCTTGTTGAGCTTCGACAGCTCGGTCTCGCCGATGTACACCGCGCCCGAGGTGAGCCGGTCGAGTCCGGCCACGCACTGCATGAGCGTACTCTTGCCCGACCCGGACGGCCCCATGATCGCCGTGAACTCGTGGGCCGGGAACTGCACCGTCACGCCGGCGAGGGCGTGCACGGCCGCGTCGCCTTCACCGTAGGTCTTCGTGGCATCGACGGATCGCGCAGCCACCTGGGTAGCGGTGCTCGTGTCGGTCATCGGTGATGTCCCCTCGGTTCCGAAGCGTTGAGCGCCGAACACGTGGCCCGACTGGGTCCGG
>CBFCWZ010000117.1:0-10204 GCA_965601935.1 uncultured Ilumatobacteraceae bacterium | reverse complement strand
CGACGCCTACTCTCGAGCGGGCTGGGACGACGCCTGCGCAGAGGTACAACGGCTTTGGGTGGACGGCGACAAACCCGCCGCCATCGCCGCCGTACCCGACGAGCTCGTGCTGGCCGCGTACCCCATCGGCACCGAGGACATGGTCCGTGCACGGGTCCGCGCCCTCGACGCAGCCGGCGTGAACAGCCTGCGGATCGCCCCGCAGGGCACGACCTCGGCGGACCAGATCGCCCACCTCGAGATGGCCGTCGACCTCATCGGCTCGGAGACCTCGGCCTGACGCTGTGGTGTAGGGATTGTCACGACTCCTCGGTTTCGGCCATGCGTCCGGCACCATCGGAGCCGAGTTCTCCACCATGGCCGCCGGGATCGACCTTGCTCCCTGCTCGACGGACCACCTCGGGGCGAGGTTGCCCGTGAACGCCCCTCGGCGGGACCGGCCGACGGTTCGGCATGATGCGCCACGTCTGGCCCCTGGCTGATGCCGGGGCCGATTGTCCAGTGGCGGATCGGGGGCGTCGTCTGGGCTACGGTGAGCGGCTCGTCCGATCGGACGAGGATCGATGGAGGGGACCTCATGAAACGCTCAAGAGGAATTCGGGTCGGCATTGCCGCGGCCGCAGTCGCTGCAGCGGTGATCGCCATGGTTGCGCCGGCCGATGCCGGCCGCGGGAACAACAACGGCCATGGGCAGAACGGGAATGGCGCGGCGAATTCCGAGGAGGTGGATTTGCAGATCCTTGCGATCAACGACTTCCACGGGAACATCGACACCGCTTCGTCAGGCTTCGGCGGAACGGGAGGCGCCGACTATCTGGCGACGAACATCGCGGCGCGGGAGGCCGACGCGGACAATTCGGTCTTCGTGTCGGCGGGTGACCTGATCGGTGCCTCGCCGCTGATTTCGGCGTTGTTCCACGACGAGCCGACGATCGAGGCGATGAACCTGCTCGGGCTCGACATCAACGGGGTCGGGAACCACGAGTTCGACGAAGGACCGGACGAGCTGCTGCGGATGGCCCACGGCGGCACGCATCCAGATGACGGCGACTTCGGTGGCACGGTCTTCGAAGGTGCTGATTTCGAGTTCCTCGCGGCCAACGTCGTGGACGACGAGACGGGCGACACCATCTTCGCCCCCTACACCGTGAAGAACTATCAGGGGGTCAAGGTGGCGTTCATCGGGATGACCTTGGAGGGGACACCGAGCATCGTGACCCCGTCGGGTGTCGCCGGACTCACGTTCAACGACGAGGCGGAGACGGTCAACGCCCTGGTTCCCGAGTTGCAGCAACGCAACATCGAGTCCATCGTCGTCCTGCTGCACGAGGGAGGCTTCTCCGACGGCGGACCCCAGGACTGCGGAACCGGATTGGCCGGACCGATCGCGGAGATCGTGCCGATGCTCGACGACGCAGTCGACCTGGTGATCGCCGGGCACACGAACGACGAGTTCGTCTGTGAGATCGACGGCAAGTGGGTCACCATGGCCGACACCCGCGGGCGTTTGTTCACCGACATCGACGTCACTCTCAACCGGGTGACGAAGGACATGACGGTCCAGAACATCGAGAACGTCGGCAACCTCCGCTCCGTCACGCCCGACCCGACGGTGAGGTCGCTGATCGACTTCTACGACGACCTGTCTGCGCCGCTGGCGAACCAGGTGATCGGATCGGTCACCAGTGACATCCTGAGGGCGAACAACGCCGCCGGCGAGTCCGCGCTCGGTGACGTCATCGCCGATGCACAGCTGGCTGCGACAGCGCCGGCCGGGTTCGGTGAGGCAGATGTCGCCTTCATGAACCCGGGCGGTATCCGTGATGACCTTCTGTTCGATGAGATCACGGGCGGAGAGCTGCCAGGTCAAGTCACCTACGGGGAGGCCTTCTCCGTGCAGCCCTTCGGCAACAGTCTCGTCACGATGACGCTCACAGGCGCCCAGATCCACGACCTTCTCGAGGAGCAGTGGGAGGGCCAGACGTTCCCGCGGATCCTTCAGCCGTCCGCCGGATTCAGCTACACGTGGGACATGTCCGAACCGGACGGCGCGAAAGTCGTGCCCGGAACCGTCAAGCTCGGTGGCGTCGCCATCGCCGACGATGGCAGCACCGGCTATCGGGTCACGGTGAACAGCTTCCTCGCAGACGGCGGCGACAACTTCGCCACCCTGGTCGACGGGACCGACCGACTCGGCGGAGAGATCGACCTCGACGCCCTGGTGACCTACTTCGGCGCCAACTCGCCGATCCCACCCGGGTCACAGGACCGCATCACCAGCCAACCCTGAGCAACCATCAAGAGCAGGGTTCCACCCACCACCGCGCCGACGTCGAGCGCGTCAGCACGCGCCGCTGCACGTGATGACGCCCCGCTACGACGCGGCAGCGGCGGCGTGCTCGGTGACCTTGTCGAGCAGATCGTTCGGGAGACGCTGATACCCGTGGTGCTGCAGCTCGAAGGAGCCGGCACCGCCACTGATCGACCGGAGATCGACCGCGTATCTCACGATCTCCGCGGTCGGGACGAGGGCGTTCACGGTGGCGACCCCGCCGGAGCCGTCGGTGTCGGTGCCGAGGATCTGGCCACGACGCGAGTTCAGGTCGCCCATCACCTCGCCCTGCTGCGAGGCGGGAATGTGGACGTGGATCTCGCTGACCGGTTCGAGGACGTGCACCCCGACCTTCTCGATCGCCGTCCGCAGCGCCATCGAGCCGGCCATCTTGAAACTCATCTCGGAGGAGTCGACCGAGTGGGTCTTGCCACCCGTGCACACCGCCCGGATGTCGACCATCGGGAAGCCGTGCAGGCCCCCGCGTCGCATCGCTTCGCGGATGCCTGCGCCGACGGCAGGGATCAGGTTCTTCGGAATCGCTCCGCCGGTGACCTCGTCGCCGAACTCGAACCCCGACCCCTCCGGGAGGGGCTCGAACCGGACCGTGGCCACCCCGAACTGGCCGTGCCCACCGCTCTGCTTCTTGTGCTTGCCCTCGAGTTCGATGCTGCCGGCGAGCGTCTCGAGGTAGGCGACGCGCATGTCCTCCACGTCGAGACCGACCCCGACCCGCTCGATCCGGGAGAGGGCGACACGAACATGGGTCTCCCCACCACCACTGAGCAGCATCTGCCCCGTCGAGGGCTCGTGGTGGACGGTGATGGTCGGATCCTCGATGACCATCCTCCGCAGGGTGGTCGCCAGCCGGTCCTCGTCGGATTGCTTGGCCACCTTGATCGCAACGCCGTACACCGCAGTCGGCAGGCTGGGCACAGGAACCGTGAGCTTGACGCCGTCACCGGCGAGTGTGTCGCCGGTACGCGTGTCGGACAGCTTCGTGACCGCAGCGATCTCCCCTGCGCCGACGCTCGTCACCTGTGTGCGCGTGGCACCGGCGAGAGAGATCAGGTTGTGCATCCGCTCGCGCTCCCCCGTGCGGGCGTTGACGAGCACGTCATCGGTGCGCACGCGGCCCGAGAGCACCCGGAACATCGAGATCTGGCCGACGAACTCGTCGATCGTCGTCTTGAACACGTGGACGAGGGGCGGGCCGTCGGGATCGGGGACGATCTCGACGGGTCCGTCGGGGGACTCCACCGTCGCCGGGCCGGCATCACCGGGCGCAGGGCCGACACGGCAGATGAACTCGGCCAACTGGTCGGTGCCGATGGGTGCCGTGGCCGAACCACACAGCAACGGGTACACGAGTGCCTGGTCGACAGCCTCGTGCAGCAGGTGCTCGACCTGTGCCACCGACGGTTCGGTCCCCTCCAGGTACTGCTCGAGGGCGTCGTCGTCGAGTTCGACCACGTCTTCGACCAGATGGTCGTGTTCGGCCTGTTCCTGGGCGGCCAGCTCCTCGGGCACCTCGACTTCGGCGGCGTGGCCGGAGTCGTAGACGAACGCCTGGTGCGTGAGCAGGTCGGTCACGCCGTGGAAGCTCGTCTCCTCGCCGATCGGCAGCTCGGTCGGGTCGGCGTGGGAGCCGAACGCCTCGCGCACCTGCGCAAGGGTGCGATCGAACGACGACCGTGGCCGGTCGAGCTTGTTGACGAACACGAGGCGGGGGATCCCCATTCGCTCCGCCTCACGCCACAACACGACGTCCTGGGACTGCACGCCCGACACACCGTCGATGACGAACACGGCGAGGTCGGCGGCGCTCAGGCCGAGCAGGGCCTCGCCCCGGAAGTCGGCGTATCCAGGCGTGTCGATGAGGTTGATCCGGTGGTCCTTCCAGTCGAACGAGGCGACGGACAACGAGATCGTCTGTTGCAGATCGTGCTCTTCTGGGTCGTGGTCGAGCACGGTGTCGCCCCGCTCGATCGTCCCCGGCTTGCCGATCACACCTGCTCGATAGAGCAGTGCCTCGGCCAAGCTCGTCTTCCCACTTCCGTTGTGCCCGACGAGCGCAACGTTCCTGATCTGTTGAGTCGGTCGCATCGGGACCAGTCTTCACGCTGTGCGAAGAAAAGGCCATGGACCTGTGGCCCTCTCTGCCACGAGGTCACCCGATGGATCCGAGCCACCTCGACAGGGTCGACGCCTCGCTGGAGAGGTGCTCCGGATCGTCGTCGGCCACGAACTCGAGGAAGGCGTAGCGGGGTGCGCTCCAGCGGTTCGTCTCCGCTGCCCGAGGCAGGATCTGGGTCCATGTGGCATCGCCCGCAGCCAGCGGGTGGCGCTCGAACCCGGTCCACCAGTACGCATGCAGGTGGGAGACGTGGTCCGCCACGAGGTCGAACTCGGCGACCTGCCGCGCCGGATCGGTGTTGATCTCGTCGTCCCAGTAGATCGGCTGCCAGTAGGTGAAGAGGTTCGGAGCAGCCACCTCCTCGAGCAGCCGACGTGCCGACTCGCCCGTGTGGGTCAGGGTCCAGCCGTGGAACTCCAGGCCGACCGTGAGCCCGGCGCCGGCCGCCACAGAGCACACGTGCACCAGGTCGGCCACGATCGACGCCCGCGTCTCCGCGTCAGCGGTGTGATCGGTCCCCATCGGCGTCCAGACACGGATGTTGCGCGCACCGAGTGCGACCGCGGTGGAGCAGGCCTCCTCGACGCTCCCCTTCGAGGGATCCATCCCGATGTACGTGCCGTAGGAGGGACACGCCAGGCCGGCGGCGGCACAATCCTCGGCGACCCGCCGTGCCGTCTCGTGCTCCCCGACCGGCACATGGCGGTCGGCCCCCCATTCGACCCCGGCGAGGCCCGCTGCCGACGCCAGCTCGATCACTTCGCCCGGGTCGAGCTGGCGGAAGCTGATCGAGCAGAGCCCGGGGAGAATCCTGTTGCTCAACGCGTCTCGCTCCTGATCGAGGGGAAGGTCGCGGGACACTACCGTGCAGACTCTGCACCAACGGCGGAAGGACCCCATGACCGACAGCCACGTGATCGCCCTCGTGATGCTCCCAGGGCTCGAACGACGGGTGTTCGAGCCGGCCGACCTGCAGCGGCTGGAGCACGCGGGGACGTTGGTCTCCACCGGGGCGTTTCCCAACGTCGCGGCGATCCCCGACGACATCGCGTCGAGCGTGTCGGTCCTCGTCACCGGATGGGGCACGCCCTCGATCGGTGCCGCCGCTGTCGAGCGGCTCCCCAACCTCGGTCTGGTCGCCCATGCCGCGGGCACCGTGAAGGCGATGGTGACCCCCGAGCTCTACCGGGCCGGCGTCACCGTCACGTCGGCCGCCGACGCCAATGCCGTGCCGGTCGCCGAGTTCACCCTGGCCGCTGTCGTGATGGTGACGAAGCAGGTGTTCAGGATCCGCGACGCGCACCGCTCCGCACGCGGCACCGAATGGGCCGCCCAGCTGCTCGACTGGACCCTCGACGCCCGCGACATGGGTAATCGCGGCCGCACGATCGGTCTGGTCGGCGCGTCACGCATCGGCCGGCTCGTGGCCCGTGGCCTCCGCGGCTTCGACTGCCAGACCCTCATCCACGACCCCTACCTGGCGGCCGGGGACGCCGCAGAACTCGGAGCGTCGAAGGTGGAACTCGGCGAACTGTGCAGCCGCAGCGACATCGTCTCGCTGCACGCCCCCGACCTCCCGTCCACCCGGCGCATGATCGGAGCCGAACACCTGGCGCTGATGAGGAACGGGGCGTGGCTCATCAACACAGCACGCGGTGCGCTACTCGACACTGCGGCGGCGACCGGCGAGGCGGAGTCCGGGAGGCTGAACCTGTTCCTCGACACGACCGACCCGGAGCCCCTGCCCGAGGACTCCCCTCTCTACGATCTTCCCAACGTGGTGCTCACCCCCCACATCGCAGGGTCGCTCGGTTCCGAGATCGCCCGGATGGGGGACGCTGCCGTCACCGAGGTCGAACGTTTCGTCGCAGGGGAACCGGCCCGATTCCCCGTCCGGGAGGCCGACCTGGGTCGTATCGCATGACCGACCCACGCGCCAATCCGCTCGCCGACGGCTCCCTCCTGACGCGAGCCGACGTCCAGCGTGCGGTTCGCCAACTGTACGAGCCGCTGCTGCCCTACACCAGCAGCTCGGGGGCTCTGGTCCGGCTCGGCAGCTTCGGCAGCGTCTTCCCGGAACGGGTCGCCGAGCTGGAGGGGTACGCGCGACCGCTCTACGGAATCGTCCCGCTGACGGTGGGCGGAGGCCGGTTCGACCATTGGGACCTCGTGGCGTCGGGGCTCGACGCAGGTACCGACCCGAGGTGCCCGGACTACTGGGGGCCGGTCATGTCGTCACCCGACCAGAGGATGGTCGAGCAAGCCGCAATCGGCCTCGCCCTCGCGTTCTGCCCCGACCAGATCTGGGAGCCGCTGTCGGCCGCCGCAAAGGACCGCGTCACCGACTGGCTGCACGGCATCTACCGCTTCGACCCCGTTCCGAACAATTGGCAGTTCTTCCGTGTCCTCGTCTCGCTGGGCCTCGAACGCGTCGGCCGAAACGTCGACCGGGAGAAGCTGGAGGAATCGGTGTCGCTGCTCGAGAGCTACCGGCGCGGCGACCACTGGTACGTCGATGGCGCGCTGGAGAACGTCGACTACTACGTGCCGTTCGCCTTCCACACCTACGGGCTCATGTACGCCGCGGCCAACCGCCTGGGGCTGGGCGACGACGACCAGGCCGCCCGCTACGCCGAGCGGGCCGCTGCGTTCGCGGACGACTTCGTCCACTGGTTCGCGCCGGATGGTGCGGCGATCCCCTACGGCCGCAGCCTCACGTACCGCTTCGCCATGGCGAGCTTCTGGGGAGCAGCCGCATGGGCCGACGTCGACGGCATCGACTGGGGTGTCGCGAAGGGCATCGCGATGCGCCACCTCCGCTGGTGGGCCGACAAGCCGATCAGCGACCGCGACGGCGTCGTGTCGATCGGCTTCGCGTACGACAACCGGCGGCTGGCCGAGTCGTACAACTCAGCGGGTTCGCCGTACTGGTGCATGAAGTACTTCGGCGGTCTGGCGGCACCGGAGGACCACACGTTCTGGAGGGCCGAGGAGGCGCCGCTGCCCGAACCGGCGTCTCCGGTCACGATTCGCGACGCCGGATGGGTCCTCGATCGTGACGACGATCAGGCGGTGGCACTGGTGGGCCGTTCGGCGCCACCGTTCACCTTCATGGAGCAGACCGCCGCGAAATACGACAAGTTCGCCTACTCCAGCAGCTTCGGGTTCAGCGGCGACCTCGAACCTGCTCTCGGCGCTGCGGTGACGGACTCCACCCTCGCAATCGTCGACGATCAGGGCACTCGCCTCGTCCGCTCCGCGGCCCGCCTGGCCGGCGTCGAGGACGGCATGGCCTGGAGCGTCTGGATCCCCCGACCCGGCGTGCGCGTCGACACCGTGGTCTGGGGTGGGGCACCGTGGCACGGCCGTTTCCACCGCATCCGCACCGATGAGCCGCTGCGGGTGGAAGAGAGCGGGTTCGCCCTTGCGGGAGAGGCGGCCGCGGGCAGAGCGGAAGTCTCCGGTCCGGGTGGCCGATCGCTGATCGTCGGGGCCGGCGCTGACCGCGCCGGCGAGGTTCGCCAACTCCCGGTCAATGCCAACCTCATGACCCCACGGTCGGCGGTGCCCCTTCTCGTCGATGACCTCCGGCCGGGCGACCACTCGTTGGGCTGTGCTGTCTACGCATCACCGCGGACCTCCGATCCCGGCGCGCCTCCGCCCGTCCCGGATGCGGCGCCGAAGCTGCTCGCCCGTGTGATCGCGATGGACGCGGAACCCTGGCCGGGGTGACGCCGCCCGCGGGTGGACGAGGATCGGGGTCCACGGCTCCGACACGTCGACCAGCAATGTGACCACCGATACTCGTCACCGGAGGGACACGATGAGCGAAGAGACCACCGACCTGTTCGATCTGACCGGCCGGGTGATCGCGATCACCGGGGGTGGGCGCGGTCTGGGCCGGGAGATGGCCACGGCATTCGCAGCCCGCGGCGCTCGCGTCGCCATCGCCAGCCGCAAGGCGGAAGTCTGCGCGCGGGCCGCCACCGAGATCGCTGACGCCACCGGCGGTGAGGTGATCGGGCTCGGCCTCCACGTCGGTCGATGGGACCAGTGCGAACCCTTCGTCGACACCGTCGCCGAGCGGCTCGGGCCGATCGACGTGCTCGTCAACAACGCCGGGAGCTCACCCCTCTACCCCTCGCTCGGGGAGGTCAACGAGAAGCTCTTCGACTCGGTCATCGGGGTCAACATGAAGGGCCCGTTCCGGCTCAGCGCGCTCGTGGCCGAGCGGATCGTCGAGCGCGGTGCCGCGGGGTCGATCATCAACGTCTCGAGCGTCGCCGCCGTCCAGCCCGGTGCCGTCGAGGTGCCGTACGCGATGGCCAAGTCGGGTCTCAACACCCTCACCGTCGCCATGGCCCACATGTTCGGGCCGCACGTGCGGGTGAACTGCATCATGCCCGGCCCGTTCCTCACCGACATCAGCGATGCCTGGGACCTCGAGGCGTTCCACGAGAACGCCAGGCGCGACATCCCCCTCCAGAGGGGTGGCGAGCCCGGCGAGATCGTCGGCGCCGCGCTCTACCTCGCCTCCGACGCGTCGAGTTACACCACCGGCTCGATCATCAAGATCGACGGCGGCACCACCTGGCCCCCGGCCTGATCGATGACGACCACCTCGGCGGGGGCCACGACAGCGACGCCCTGGACTTGGAGCAGCGTTGGAGCCGCTCCCGTCGACGGCTACTCGGCGCGAACGCCTTTGGGTGCCTGCTGTTTCATGTAGCCGAACATGTAGCCGGCGACGCGGCGCATCTGGATCTCCTCGGCACCTTCGGTGATCCGGTAGCGGCGGTGGTGACGGTAGATGTGCTCGAACGGCTTGTGCCGGGAGTAGCCGAGCCCACCGTGGACCTGCATCGCCCGGTCGGCGGCGTCACAGCACAGGCGGTTCGCCCAGTAGTTGCACATCGACACCTTGTCGGACTGTGAGAAGGCACCGTCCCTGTCCATCTTCCATGCCGTCTTGTGGATCAGGGCCCGCAGCATCTCGCACTGTGTCTGTAGTTCGACGAGGGGGAACTGGATGCCCTGGTTGGTGGACAGCGCCTTGCCGAACGGCTTGCGCTCCTGGGCGTACCGCACCGACTCGTCGATGCAGAACTGGGCCGCGCCGAGGCTGGAGGCCGCCTGGCGGATGCGGTTCTCGTTGAAGAAGTGCTGCACGATCTGCAGGCCGCGGCCCTCCCCTCCGAAGATCGCCCCGTCGGGCACCCGCACGTCCTCGAGTGAGACGGTGCCATGGTCGGTCGGCATGTTGAAGGTCCACAGGAACTCCTCGATCTTCAGCCCCGGAGAGTCCATCGGCACGAGGAACGCCGTGATCCCCTCGCCGTCACCCGCCTTCCCGCTGGTGCGCGCCATCACCATGTCGTACTTGGCCTTGTGGATGCCGGTGTTCCAGGTCTTGGCACCGTTGATGACCCACTCGTCCCCGTCGCGGTAGCCGGTGGTCTCCATGTGGGTGGCGTCCGAACCGTGTTCGGGCTCGGTGATCCCGAACGCGAAGCCGCGCCGGCCCTCGGCGAGGTCGTCGATCCACTCGGCCTTCTGGGCATCGGTGCCGTACTCGATCATCAGCAACAGCCCGACGTTGTTCCCCACGATCGAGTGCTCGTTCTGCAGATCGTTGTGCAGCCCGAGGCCCTTGGTGGCGAAGTGCTCCCGGATGATGGCCATCCCGAGGTTCGTGCCGTCGCGTCCGCCGTACTCGGCGGGGAAGGCGTACCGGT
>CBFCWZ010000116.1:0-10245 GCA_965601935.1 uncultured Ilumatobacteraceae bacterium | reverse complement strand
AACCCACGACACCAGCCTTACCATGGCTGTGCTCTGCCGACTGAGCTAAGAGGGCGTTGTACTGCTCCGTGCCGGTGGCACAGACGGAGCGCGGCAGGGCCACGAACCGGCCGACGAGTGTACCGCTCCGCGCGCCACAACCACCGCGAAAGTCCACGTCTACGCGCGATTCCGGCCGGTACGCTCGCCGCGATGTCCCCTGCCCGCCACGGCGACTCCGCCCCGGTCACGATCCGGCTGGCCGAACCTGGCGATGCCGAGGCCATGATGGACATCTACAACGTCGAGGTCCTCCAGCACACGAGCACCATGGACCTCGTGCCGCGCACCCTCGACCAGCAGCAGGAATGGCTGGCCGACCGATCCGGCGCATTCGCCGCTGTCGTGGCCGCGATCGACGTCGACGGTGTCGACACCGTGGTCGGATTCGCCTCCCTCTCGCCGTTCAAGCCGCGCCACGCCTACCGCACCACGGTGGAGAACAGCGTCTACGTGTCCCGGGAGCATGCCGGAGCCGGTATCGGCAGGGCCCTGATGGACCACCTCATCGAGGTGGCGCGCACGTCGGGGTTCCACTCGATCATCGCCCACATCGAGGCGTCGAGCACCTCCTCGCGGGCGCTCCACCTGTCGTGCGGGTTCGAGGTGGTGGGGGTCCAACGTGAGGTCGGCCGCAAGTTCGGCAGGTGGCTCGACGTGGCCGTGTACCAACTCATGCTGTGAGCGTCATGGTCGTTGCGAGAGCGAGCTCCCCGGTGGGCTGATGGCCGTGCAGTCCGGTCCTCCTGATCCGGTCCTCGAACGTGGCCCGTACCTGGGGCGCGGGGACCGACGGGGTCATCGTCGCCGCCACGTCGGGCGAGCCCGGGCGAGTGGGGGCCGGCGACACAACTCCGCCGATAGCGTCCGTCGGCGATGACGACCGTGGATGCGGCAAGCCGGCAGACGGCGGTGGAGATTCTCGGTGAACCACCCGCCGTCGAACCACCCCGGCTCCGCGTCGGATCACATCTGGTCGACGTCTACACCAACGACGCTCGGTTCGGAGAGGTCGTCGGCCACCGTTTCGCCGACCTGGCCACCGGCGACACGGCGTCCGGGCCCGGCGACGAGGTCGTCTCGATGGTCGTCCGGCGCCGCGACGAGGGCTGGGTGGATTGGGGCATCTGGCGCGACGGCGAGCCGATGGAGACGGCCCTCGCCGAGTACTACGTGCTGTTCCACCTGCAGTGGGAGCTCAACTACCTGGTGCTCAACGGCGGGGCGGACACAGTGCATGCGGCGGCGGTGGAGATCGGGGGACGAGCGGTCGTCCTTCCCGGCTCGTCGGGCAGTGGGAAGACCACCTTGGCCGGCTTCCTCGCCCACCACGGCGCCGGCTTCGTCGCCGACGAGGCGGTGGCGCTCGACCCGGAACGGGACGAGGTGCGCACGTTCCCCCGACCCCTGGGCCTCACACGCGACGGCCCACTGCAGGGTCTGGTCCTCGATCCGGAGAACCTCCAGAGCCCGTACGAAGGCGAGGACCTGCTCGTTCCGGCGCGGTCGATCGGCGCCCAGGTCACCCCGACGCGCTCCGTCCCGCTGGGCGCGATCGTGTTCCCCCGCTACGACCCGTCCGGGCCCGACGCCGCGCTCCAGCCGCTGCCGCCGTCCGTCACCTTCGAGCGCCTGTGCGCATCCTCGCCGTCGATCCAGGGGGGAGCAGACGCGGCCGAGTCGTTCCGACGGCTCGCCGACGTGGCGCGGCGGGTGCCTGCGGCGGAGATGACCTCGTCGGATCTGGACGCCGCCCGGGAGCGGCTGCTCGAATGGTGCGCCGGAGCACTCCGATGAGCACCCCCACCGTCTCCCCCGCACCGATCGCGGTACGACCCGACCTCCACACCGAGTGGTTCGACGAGGACGAGTTCGCCGCCGCCGTGTTCGACCCCGAGTCGGGCGAGCGACACCATCTCGACGCCACGGCGGCGGCGGTCTGGGGACTCTGCGAAAACCCTACGACCTACCCGGCGCTCGTGGAGGAGATCGTCGGCTTGGGAGCACCCGCCGATCGCGCCGACGATCTCGTCCGTGCCGCCCTCGACTCGTTCGACGAGTCCGGCCTGCTCGGTGGAGCTCACGTGCGAGCGGACGACGACGCACCGGCGCCGACGCTCTCCTTGCTGCCCACTGAGGGCGATCCTTGAGGCCCCTCGATCCATCGCCTCGTGTGGGCGACGACGACATCGATCCGGATCGGCGACCTCGTGGTCGGCGTCCGGTCGGACACTCCCGAGACCGTCGCAGCCGTCGACGGTTTCCTCGCCGCCTACCGCGAGCCGGGGCTTCCCGACGCCGAGGCGAACTACAGCATCCGACTCCCGCGGGGGCGCCTCCGCGGACGGATGGGTGCCACCTACCTGGGTGGCCACCTCACTGCGCGGTCGCCGAGGCGCGACGAGTTGTGGGCGTCACTGGCGCAGCAGCTGTCCGGTCTCGCCGACCCCGACGAGGGAGAGGTCGTCGTGCCGCTGCGCGTCGTCACCTCCGGTGATCGGGCGGTGCTCGTCGCCGCGCCGCGCCGCGCCGTCCCCGATGTCGAGGGAACGGGCGAACAGCACCTCGGACGCGCCCGGATCCTCCCGGCCGACGGTCGGGTGGTGATGCCCTCGCTGCTCCCCCGGCTCGACTGGGAGGGCGTCGGCGCCTCCCGGCCGACGGGGAATCCTGTGGGATGGACCCTCGCCGGGCTGGTCATGTTCGGACCGGGCGACCTGGACAGCCAGCTCCGCCACGTGTGGGGGGAGAGCAACGGCGCGATGGACGAGTGGCGCCGTCTCCTCGGCTCACTGGCCGAGCGAGGTGCGACACGGCTCGCCCGGACCGGGCCGGATGTCGGCTCGGCCGCCGCCGAACTGCTGACGTCGTAGCTGTACGCGAAGGGCCCGGGCCGTGCGAGGGCCTTCGCCCGCGGCTCAGTGGATCGTCAGGCGGTCAGGAGAGGCAGAACTCGCGACAGTCGCCGAGGGTGGCAGTGCCGGATGCGACGTTGAGACCCCTGGTCACACGGTCCCCCTGGGCCGGAACTGGAAGCAGGCCGTGTAGCTGCACCGTCCGCGGATCTCGTTGCCGGCGCGGTCCACGCACGAGAGGACGACCTGGAAGTCACCGGAGTAGAAGGCCACCGAACAACACGGCGACGGCCCCCCCTTCGCGACCGGTGCTGCGGCCGACGTGACGCCACGTCGGGGTGGCGTGAACCGGCTGCCCGCGGCGGCGGCTCGTGGTGCTCTCCGAGCGGTCCTCAGAGCGACGTCGCGACAGGACTGGGTGTCGTCGATTCCGGCGTCGTCCCGTCGCCGGCCGTCGCGGCCTCGTCGGCCTTGCGGCGGCGGGCCTCCGCGGCCTGGGAGCGGATGGCGCCGGCGATGCCCTCCGGGTTGAGGATGGCGGTCACGATCAGGAGGACGCCGCCGATGAGTGCCTCCCACGTGCCGAGCCCACCCGAGAGCTGACTCATCCCGTAGAAGGCCACGCCCGACGTGGCCACGATCCCGGAGGTGACCGCACCACTGACGCTCGTGATGCCGCCGAGGTAGGCGACGGCCAACGCGGTCAGTGACGCTACCGTCCCGAACGACACGTCGGAGACCGCGCCGAACCGGTAGGCGATGAGCGTGCCGGCGAGACCGGCGATGAACGCCGACAGCGTGAACACGAACAGCTTCACGGCACGGATCTCGAGCCCGATTGCTGCCGCCGCCCGCTCGTTCGACCGCACGGCCAGGATGCGGCGGCCGATCGAGCTCCGCCGGATGTTCGCAACCAACAGGGCGAGCAACAGCACGACGGCGACCAGGAAGACTCCGAACACCGGACGCGAGGACTTGCTGCCCAGCACGAGGCCCAGATCCCACGGACCAAGATTCGGATTCGGCACCTGCGCACCGCCGGTCGATGCGTCGCCGACGAAGCGTGGGTTCTTGAAGATGAACTCGGTGATCGCGACGCCGCCCGCCAGGGTCACGATCGCCAGGTTGGTGCCCCTCAATCGAAGAGCCGGGAGTCCGACGAGGGTCCCGAAGACGGCCGCGACGCCGGCAGCGAGGATCGGCGCCAGGGGGAACGGGATCCCCCAGTTCATCGTGAGCTTCGACAACGCGAATCCGGCGACACCGGCGAAGGCCATCTGGGCCAGCGAGGTCTGGGCACCGAAGCCCGTGAGAACCACGAACGAGAGGGCCACGACGATGGCGATCGTGGTGGTCATGATCGCCCCGCGCCAGAGCGGCCCGAGGAAGAGCAGCCCGCCGATCGCCAGGACCACCGGTACCAGAACACTCGTCGGCGTGACCCGGGCCGGCGGAACCGCCGGCAGCTGCTGACGGTCGATCTGGCCGCGTTCGGGCAGCCGCTCGCCGAGCAGCACCATCGCGAAGATGATGATCAGGAACGGAAGCCCCTCACGAGCGCCGTATTCGGGGAACCAGCTGAAGTCGACCTGCATCTTGGTGAACGTCGACTGCACCATCCCGATGGCCAGACCGGTGGCCACGGTGGGCCACACGTACCGGAACTGGCCGATCAACGCGGCGCCGAGCGCGGGGATCAGGAACCCGAAGGTGTAGATGCCCGACGACAATTGGATCATCGGCGCCGCCAGGATCGCCACCAGGCCGCTGACCAGCGTCGCGGCCACGAAGCTGAGCCCCGCCAGCCGCTCGGGCGAATAGCCGAGCAGGACGGCCCCCTTCTCGTTCTCGGCCGATGCCCGGGTGATGAGCCCGATCCGTGTGAAGCGCATCGTGGCCCACACCGCCGCCCCGAGCAGGATGACGATGAACGCCAGCCACAGCCCGTCCCGCGGGATGGTGAGGTCGTCGGCGAGCGTGACCGGCTCCCGCGGCAGGATCGGATCGACCCGCAGACCCGTGGTGCCCTCGTAGCGCCGGTCGACCAGCGCCATCAGGATGATGACGAGGCCGATGCTGGCAACCACCTTGGCGAGGGCGGGGGCGCCGGCGAGCGGCCGGAACACCAATCGGTGGACCACATAGCCGAGCGCGGCGGCGGTGAGGAGCGACAGGATCATCGCCCATGTGAACCCCACGTCGTCGCCGAAGTGGTACCGGTCCGGCAGCCCGGGGATCGGGAAGAGGTACGACCCCTCCCGCAGGTCGGCGTAGACGTGGGCGACCCACATCGCCATCGCCCCATGGGCGAAGTTGACGATCCCCGAGCCCTGGAACGTGATCAGCAGGCCGAGGCCGAGCGCCGCGATGATGGCGCCGGCCCCGCTGCCGAGGAGCAGGTAGAAGACGTAGTCGGTCATGTGCTCCGCTGGGTGACCGACCGCCGGTCGAGCGTGACCCTTTCGGTCACGGCATGTAGTCCTTGGCGGACACGGCGTCGAGTCCGGGGATCGTGATCACTTCGCCACCCTCGGTGTACTCCGCCACCGGGAACACGAACGAGCAGATCGACGGATACTTCTCCGCCGCGCCGCATTCGATCGGCGTGTCGGGCCAGTAGAAGAGACCCTCCGTGGTACCGAGGTACTCATAGATGCCCCGTCCGGTGACCTCCAGGCCGTCAGCGGCCATCAGATTCCCGTAGTCGGCGATCGACATCATCATGTTCAACGCAAGTGCACCGAGGCCTTGCGCCGTGCTGTCGACTTCTTCGGGCGGCACACCGAGGACCGGCGAGAAGATCTCCTGCATGATCGCCAGCTCGGGCGTGTCCTCCTCGGTGCCGACGCCGACGAAAGTCCAGCCGAGTGCATCGTCGCCGACCTGGTCGAGAATCTCTCGACCGGCACAGATGCCGGTCGTGAGAACCGGGATCTCGATGCCGAGCGAGGCGCGTCCACGCATCGTGCCGATGCAGCCGGCGTCGGAGTAGAGCGAGATCAGGACATCGGGGTCGCCCTCGGCCGCCTGCCGCATGAGGCCTTGGTAGCCGGCGTCGGTCTCGTTGTCACCGCCCTTCACGGTGCTGTGGGCGATGCCCGCGAGGTCCAGTGCGGCGGTCAGGGTCGCCTCGGTACCGTTGGCGCCCGGATTGTCGGCGCTCACGATGCCGACGGTCTCGGCGCCGTAATGGTTCTGGGCGACGTTCACCGTTGCGCCCATCGTCGTGACGTTGCCGCCCGTGAGGAAGAAGGCCTCGGCGGTGTAGTCGCCCGGCAGGATCGGCAACATGCCGATGACCGGCGTGTCGGCGGCGCCGAATGTGGCGTAGTCGGGGAACAGGTCGAGACCCACGAGCGCGAGTTCGACATCGTTGCCAGTGAGTTCCTGGGCGCACGCCTGCGACGTCTCGGGAGACCCGGCCGTGACGCAACTCACGAACTCGATCGGGCGCCCGCCGACTCCGCCGTGTTCGTTCAGGTAGTCGACCGTGCCTTCGACCGCGACGCGAATGTCGGGGAAATCGAGGCCGGGCACGCCTTCGGTGTTGACCAGACCGATCTTGATCGGCTCACCGGTCGGCGGGTCGAGGTCCGGGAAGACGGCGGACGAGCTGATCTCCTCCTCCGCTGGGGCCTCGGTCTCCGCAGGCGCCTCGGTCTCTGCCGGTGCCTCGGTCTCCGCGGGCGCCTCGGTCTCCGCTGGAGCTTCCGTCTCCGCAGGCGCTTCCGTCTCGGCCGGGGCCTCGGTCTCCGCGGGCGCTTCCGTCTCGGCCGGGGCCTCGGTGTCGTCGGCCGAGTCGTCGTCGTCCCCACAGGCCGCGGCCACGACCGCGAGCGCGACGAGTGCCGCCAGCGGTGTACGCCACCGCGACGTGTTGGTTCCGGTTCGGTGCATGTTTCCCCCTTCGCCCCGCCGACGGTGTCGACGAGAGCACATGTGTGGTCGGTTGTAGGTGGTCAGTCGGCGAGCGTGGACTGGACCCAGTTGCCGTGGAAGCCCAGCGGCACCCGAGGCAGCTCGACCGCTGCCACCGGGTCACTGTCCATCGTCGACGCATCGAAGATCACGAACTCGCTCGTGTTCGACTCGGCGTCGAACACGTAGGTCATGAGGTACCCGTCGTCCTCGGCGGTTCCGCCCGCCGCGGGCACGAAGACCGCCTCACCGGGGTGGCGCCCCCGGCCCAGGTCGAGAGCGACCTGTCCGCCGGTGTCGAGGTCGTACTTCAACAGGCCCCCGTTCACCGACATCGGGGCGTCGACCACCTTGGCGCCGTTGTTCAGCATCATGTAGCCGTACCGGTAGTCGAGCCCCACGTGGGCGTCGGGCACACGAGGGAACTCGGCGGGGCGGTCGTCGACCTGCGCCTCGTGCACCGTGCCGGACGAGGTGTCGATGGTCCAGCGGTGCAGGGAGGGGTCGGGGAAGTCGAGTGCGCCGTCGCGCCACACGTAGGGCAGGCGGGCCACGTCGAGAACGATCTTGTCGCCGTCCTCGAAGGCGTTCATCGGATGGAACACGTAGCAGGGGTTCACGTCGTACCAGGTGACCTGGGAGTCGTCGCCGTCGCGCGGCATCACCCCGAGCCGGGCGGGGTAGTCGTCACTCCAACGGATGGGCATCTCGCCCTTGATCGCCAGGTCGATGTCGAACACCGCCGGCAGATCCATGAAGATCACGTAGTTCTGCGTGATGTTGAAGTCGTGCATCATCGTCGGCCCACCGACGGTGATCGGTGTGCTCTGCACCAGCTTCCCGTCGGCCGACACGCGGAGATAGGTGAGGTACGGCTCGAACATCGCGTACCCGAACGACAGCATCTCGCCCGTGACGGGACAGAGCTTCGGGTGGGCGGAGAACGGGCTCACCAGGCCGCCGTCGTAGTCGGTCGGGCCGACGGTCTCGAGCTCACCGTCGAGCACGTAGGGGAAGTGACCCTCCTCCAGCGCCAGCAGGGAACCTGCGTGGCCGACGATGTTCGTGTTCGCCTTCGACGCCCTGAGGTCGTGAAGGCTCTCGCCGACCTCGAGGAACGGAAGGTCCGGGTTGGCGACATGCGGTGTCTGGACGTACCGGTTGCGGTACCACTCGGCCTTGCCGTCACGCAGCCGGATGCCGTGGATCATGCCGTCGCCCAAGAAAGGGTGATCGTCCTCGCCGGTGATCGGGTTCGGGCCGTTCCGGACGTACCGCCCGTCGAGTTCGGCCGGGATCTCACCGATGACCTCCAGATCGGTGAGCGTCAACTCCTCGGTGACCGGGGTCAGATTGCCCCTGAACTGAGTTGGTGTGTCGTCTACCGCCGACATGTCATCGCCCCCCGGCTGTCGAAGTCCGGGACCCCTTGGCCCCGATCTGAGTGCAACTTAACAGGCGCTCGGTAATGTCCTGGAGGCGGAGCGCAGGGGTCGACCGAACTCGTCACCTGTAGCCGAGGGCATGGCCGGCATCGTGATCCTCGACGGCGGCGAACGTGCGCCGCACGAGGGCCTCGAAGAGTGCCACCCCGCGCTCGTTCGCCGGGTCGATGGTCAGCAGGCTGGCACCGAACGACATGGCGTAGAAGACGAGTCCCTCGAGGTAGCCCTGCCAGACCGACTCCACGGAGACGGCCTCCCGATGGACGCCGTGCTCGTACAGCGCCGCCACGTACCGCTCGGTGAGGCGGCGGTCGTGTTCCCGCCTCATCTCGGTCGACAGGTTGTTGGCGCAGAAGTACACGAGATCGGACTGACCCGGCGACCTCATCGAGAGCTGCCAGTCGATCACGCCGACCGAGCCGTCGTCGAAGAAGAACAGGTTGTCGAGGCGGAAATCGCCGTGGGTCAGGGTCACGGGGTCGTCGAGGTGCGTCGCGATCCAGTCGTGGAAGCCACCGGCCAGCCGCTCGCACCACCGCAGACAGCGATCGGGGAGTTCGTCGCCGAACCGCTCCAGGAAGGTCGGCCACCCCATCGGGAACGTGGTGTCGAGCATGCTCACCGCCGGGTCGTCGAGACCCGGGAGCCAGTCGAGGGTGGGCAGCAGCGGATGCTCCCACCACTCGGCGTGGTGGCGGGCGAGCGTGTCGACCGCCTGCTCGGCCTGTTCGAGCGTCGCACCCGCGACGTGGTCGCCGACAGTGGCGGGGGCGAGATCCTCCAGGACGAGGCAGGCGGGATCGGCATGGTTGGCGAAGGCCCGGGGGACACGGATGTCCATCTGGGGCGCCAGGTCGCGGTAGAAGCAGTGCTCCCGCTCCCACACCCCGAGCATCTCCCCCATCATCCGGCCCCCGGGATCCTCCGTGGGCATCTTCACGATCACCGAGTTCGGAGCACCGGGGTCCGACGACGAGACGCCGACCCGGGCGAGCTGACCCATGAACCCCTCACCTGCGGCGATCGGCTGGACCTCGATCGAGTCGATCTGCACACCCAGCTCCCCCCCGAGCCAGGGCGCGTCGAGCTGCGCGAGCAACTGTGGAACTTCCCCCATGCGGCCGGACCGTACACAAGCGGCGGTCAGCGGAGAGAAGGGGAGAATCCGACTGCGCGCTCCGAGGCAGAGCAGTCGAACTCGTGGGCCGGGGAGGATTCGAACCTCCGAAGGCATACGCCGGCAGATTTACAGTCTGCTTCCTTTGGCCGCTCGGACACCGACCCAATTCTTGGTCCCCGCCCGCAGAGATGTGCACATCCGCCTACGAACAGGGCGCTGCGATCGTATCGCTCCGACGCCGGACTCCCACCCGCGTTCTGCGCAGAACCCGGGCGACGCCGGCCGG
Organism: uncultured Ilumatobacteraceae bacterium; assembly: GCA_965601935.1. GTDB lineage: Bacteria > Actinomycetota > Acidimicrobiia > Acidimicrobiales > Ilumatobacteraceae > CBFCWZ01. The sequence continues at coordinate 582 of CBFCWZ010000116.1, read as the reverse complement.
ATACCCTTCCCGCCATGGCCAGTTTCGACGTGGTGTCCGAAGTCGATCATCAGGAGGTCCGCAACGCTGTCGACCAGGCACAGCGCGAGATCGCCAACCGCTACGACTTCAAGAACACCAACTCCACCATCGACCAGAACGACCTCGTCATCACGATGCACACGGCGAGCGAGGACCGGCTCAACGCCCTCCGCACCGTGCTCGAGGAGAAGCTCGTCAGGCGCAAGGTGTCATTGAAGGGCGTCGACTACGGCGACGTGGAAGAAGCCACCCAGAACACCGTGCGTCAGGTGATGACGATCAAGGTCGGCATCTCGGGCGACAAGGCCAAGGAGATCAACAAGCTGATCAAGGAGAAGGGCCCGAAGGGCGTCTCCAGTCAGAACCAGGGTGAGTCGATCCGCGTCCAGAGCAAGAAGCGCGACGCCCTCCAAGACGTCATCGCCATGCTCAAGGCAGAAGACGTCGGCATCCCCCTCCAGTTCCAGAACTTCCGCGACAAGTAGGGCTCACCACCGCCCCGCCCGGACGCCTTCCACGAACGACCACCAACCTGCAACACGAAGCTGCAACAGGTGTCTG
>CBFCWZ010000115.1:0-10336 GCA_965601935.1 uncultured Ilumatobacteraceae bacterium | reverse complement strand
GGCTCGACCCCGAGCGCGGCAGCGACGGCATCGCCGTCGACGGTGCCGACGACGACGAGACGGTCGAGTCGCCGTCGGAACGGACCGAGACGACAGGCGAGAAGAGCAGCAACGACACGCCCGAGCAGAGGACCGACCCGACGCCGGTCATCCAGCAGAAGGCCGACCTCGCCGAAATGGCCGAGGCGATCCGTCGCCAGCCGGTGATGCGCCAGATCCTGCAATGGCGCTCGTCGCCGCTCGACGAGATCGACCACGTCTGGATCGAACTGCCGGAGATGGGTGACGTGCCCCAACCGAGCGCCATCTACCGCGGCCCCCGGCCGAACCCGGCCGACTACCAGCACGTCGCCGAAGCACCCACCGCGTGAGGCGACCCACCGCCGGACAGGCGGTAGCTTCGGCGTCCATGTCACTCCCCTACGACGCGACCTCGATCCTCCAACGTGACGGAGCCGACATCATCGGCGCCGCGCACCGCATGGGGCTCGACGTCGACGTGCCCTCGTGTGAGGGCTGGACGATGGGCGACCTCATCTGGCACATGAGCGGCGTCTGGACCTTCTGGCGGTTCATCGTGAAGAACGACGTCACGACCGAAGAGGAACTGTCGAAGTATCCGGAGATCCCGCGGGTGGCCGACGGGATGCTCCTCGACTGGGCCTCGACGGCACTCAACGGGCTCCACGCCGTGCTCACCTCCACGCCACCGGAGAAGGAAGTGTGGACGTGGGCGGGCAACGCCGACGTGTGGTGGGTGCGCCGCCGGATGTGTCAGGAGACCGCCGTCCACCGTTGGGACTCCGAGCAGGTGACCGGCGACCCCTACGAGATCTGGTCTCTCGTCGCGGCCGACGGGATCGACGAGTACCTCGACGTGATGACGCCCCGTCATCGCAAGGAACCTCTCCCCGGAACCGTCCACCTCCACTGCACCGACACCACCCCCGAGGAGAACGGCGAGTGGATGATCCACTCGCTCGACGAAGGATCGATCGAGCTGGAACGGGCCCACGCCAAGGGTGACGCGGCGATCCGCGGCACCGCCAACGACCTGCTGCTCTGGCTGTGGGGCCGGGATGCCGGGCCGGTCGAGATCTTCGGCGACGAGGCCCTCGCCGCCAACTTCCGCGCCGGCTACGCGGGTTCCTGATCCCCACCCACCCGGTGGGCGAGTAGCTCGGCCATCAGGTCCGATCCTGCAGCTGCCGCGGGCGCCCGCCGATCGGCGGGATCGAGGGCGACGAGGTCACGGCCGAAGCAGTCGGCCACCACTCCCCCGGCCTCGGCGACGACGAGCGCGCCGCCGAGGTAGTCCCACGCGCCGTGCGCCGAGTGCATGTCGACGAACCCCTGGAAGGCGCCGGTGGCGACCTCGCAGAGGTCGAGGGCGCTCGCTCCCATCGCCCGGAACTGGCGCCATCCGTAGTGATGGTCGGCGGGACCACTCATGGCGATGATGGCGTCGTCGAGGGTCGTGTCGGTGAGCGGGCCGAGCCGGCGGCCGTCGCACCAGGCACCCTGACCGGCAACGGCCGTGAACCGGCGCCCGGTACGGAGGTTGGCAACCGTGGAGACTGCCGGCGCGTCACCCAGTACGAGGCACAGTGAGGTGGCACACCAGGGGAGACCGAGGCTGGCGTTCGTGGAACCGTCGAGCGGGTCGACGACCACGACTCCCCGGCTGCCGCTCGGCGCCTGCTGGACCCCGCTCTCTTCGGAGAGAACGGAGAATCCGGCGTCGAGGAGCGGCGGGAGGCACAACCCATCGAGCAGGAGATCAGCGGCGTACTGCCCCTCCCGCCGGCCGGACGGACCCCAGTCGTCGGTGGAGGCCAGCGCGGAGGTTGTCGCATCGCAGATGGAGGAGAACAGGGACAGGGTCTCGTCGACCAGGGCCGGGGCGACGGGAGCCGCCGGATCGTTGAGCCCGTTCACTGGCTCGCACGGTAGTGTCCCAGGCAGTGGCAGTCATCGACGTTGCAGGCTTCGTGGCGGACATCAAGAGTCAGGCCATCGATCACGGTTTCCATGTTCACGACGAGCGGCACTTCGTCGAGACGTACTCACTCCGGCAGCTCTGGGAGGTGGATCTCCATCCGGAAGAGGCGTGTGCAGGTCCGATCGACCTGCACCTCTCGCTCGACGTCGACCCGCGGGCGATGCTCGCCTTCGAGGACGAAGTGATGAAGCTCGAGGAGTTCGACGACCCGCCGCCCACCGGCTTCACGTTCGCCTTCCTGTTCACGTGGACGCTCCCACCGCTCCCCGACCCGCCCGACCTGCTGGTGTTGGCCACCGACCTCGCGGGAGTCGGCGGGTTGGAGCTGCCGGTCGAGGTGTCGGCGATCGACTCGTTCCCCACGGTGACCGACGCTCCCGAGCGCAGCCTGTCGATGGTGGCCAAGATGACGATCGACCTCGCCGACGTGTATCTGAACAACGACCAGGCCATCGGTTCCGCGCTCGACCGGTGCAAACATGTGAGTCTGTACCTGCTCGACCGGGCACCGGCCTGGTTGGGCGAGTTCTGAACAGCAGCGGACAACGACGGAGACCCCAATGCGCGTCCACGAACTGATCGACATCTTGAGCGACCAGCCGCCCGAGGCCGAGATCGAGCTCGCCGTGATCGCCCCGGTCGACGAGGCTGCCGACGACATCACCGTCGACCGCTACTTCGTCGACGGTGTGCTCCCGTGGGAGGACACCGAGGACGAGAACGGCGAGGCCATCGACGGGGAGTACTCGATCTGGCTCGTCGGCGGTGAGGAGAAGGACGTCAACGCCTTCCTCGACGCCATCGAGGCACCCGGCGACTGACCCGGTGCACATTCCGGTCGCCACGGTGATCACGGCGACCGAGGTGGTCCCGAACACGGTGCGCACGTGACCACCACCGAGGTTCCGTCGCGGGCCGCACGGGCCGGGGCGAGAGCCGCGGCACCGTTGATGGTCGCAGCGTTCCCCTTCGGGCTCGTGTACGGCGTTGCGGTCACCCAGTCGCCGATCAACTCGTGGCTGGGCTTCGCTGCGTCGTTCGTCATCCTCGCCGGCGCGGCCCAGCTGTCACTGCTGGAGTTGATGTTCGATGCCTCGTGGGCCGTGGCGGTGGGAACCGCCCTGGTGATCAACCTGCGGTTCGTCCTGTACTCGGCTGCCCTCTCGCCATCGTTCGCCGAGTTCCCCGCGAAGTGGCGGTTCACGCTCCCATATCTGATGACCGACCAGGCTGCGTCGATCTCGATCCTCGAGTACGAGCGGGTCGAGGACCCGCTCTGGCGACGGTGGTTCTATCTCGGCGGTGGCCTGTCGTTCGCCTCTGCGTGGTGGGCGGGGTCGGCGGCCGGAATCGCCTTCGGGGGCACCATCCCCGACTCGTGGCAGATCCAGTTCGCCTTCCCCCTCATGTTCATCGCCCTGCTCATGCCGACCCTGCGCAACCGTCCGGCGATCGTCGCGGCCCTGGCGGGTGGCGCCATCACCGTCGCCTCGAAAGACCTCCCGAACGGGCTGAACATCTGCCTCGGCGCGATCGCCGGCGTCGCCGCGGGATCGCTCGTTCCGACCGGGGAGTCCACCACATGAGCCCGTGGCTGTTGGTGCTCCTCACGGGTGTCGGGACCTACCTGCTGCGGCTGTCTGCGATCGCCCTCGTGAGCGACGGTCGGCAGATCCCGCCACGGATGGAGCAGGCGCTGCGCCTCGTCGCCCCCGCCGTGCTGGCCGCGCTGGTGGCCAACTCGCTCCTCCTCCAAGGTGGTGACTGGCGGGCGTTCGGCGCCTGGCACGGCGCGGCGATCGTGGCGGCACTGGTCGCCATCCGGTTCCGGTCGGCGGCGTGGACGCTGCTGGCCGGCATGGTCGCCGTCTGGCTGTTCGCGGCCCTCGGCTGAACGGTACGGTCGCGACCAGGGGAACACGATGGACGTCTGCAGCCTGATGCGCCGGTCGGCGCGCTTCCACTGGGATCGCCCGGCGGTGATCGAGTCCGATCGGCGGCTCACCTTCGGCGAGGCATGGACGCGCGGGGTCCGCCTCGCCAACGCCCTGCTGGAGGGGAGCCTGGAGCCGGGTGACCGCATCGGGGTACTGGAGGACAACACCCTCGAGTCGGTCGACTTGTTCTGCGGAGCGGCGATCGCCAACCTCGTGCGCGTTCCGCTGTACCCGCGCAACAGCATCGAGGCCCACGAACACATGCTGCGCCACACCGGCTGCCGCGGCCTCGTCGTCAGCAGCGCCCACTCCGACACGGGGCGTGCGTTGCAGGCGAAGCTTCCCGAACTCGAGTTCGTCGTCGTGCGCGACTCCGGTTACGAGGACTGGCTGCGCGGACGGTCCGACACGGAGCCCGGCATCGAGGCGGATCCCGACGACTGGTTCATCATCCGCCACACGGGCGGCACCACCGGCCGCGCCAAGGGGGTCGGATACACGCACAAGACCTGGCTCGACGCCGGCCGTGACTGGTTCTACGCCTTCCCTCCGGTGCAGGCCGGTGACGTCTGCCTGCACGCCGGCCCGATCTCGCACGGCTCCGGGTACTTCTTCGCCCCGATGTGGCTGTCAGGTGGCGTGAACCTGCTCCTCCCGGCGTTCGAGCCCGGCCACGTGCTCGACACCATGGAACGCGAACGGGTCGCGTACGGGTTCCTCGTTCCGGCGATGCTCAACCAGCTGGCCCGCCACCCCACCGCCGCCGATCGGGACTGGACGGCCCTCGAGGTGCTCCAGATCGGTGGTGCACCGATCGCCGACGACACGGCCCGCGTGGCCCACGAGGTGTTCGGGGACTGCCTGTACCAGGGCTACGGCCAGACCGAGGCGGTCCCGATCACCATGATGGGACCGGGCGAATGGTTCGCAGACGTGCCCGGGTCGGATCCGTTGCGGTCGGCCGGGCGGCCCCTTCCCTTCGGCGACATCGACATCGTCGGGCCCGATGACGGGCGACCCGTCCCGCTCGGCGACGAAGGGGAGATCGTGATCCGCTGCGACGGCCAGATGTCGGGCTTCTGGGATGACGACGAGGCCACGGCCGAGCGGATGCGCGACGGCTGGGTGCTCACCGGTGACATCGGCCGGCTCGACGCGAACGGCTACCTCTACGTGCTCGACCGCAAGGACGACATGATCATCTCGGGTGGCTTCAACATCTGGCCCGCCGAGCTCGAGAACGTGCTGTGCGACCATCCCGACGTCGTGGAGGCCGCCGTGTACGGAGTCCCGAGCGAGCGCTGGGGCGAGACCCCGTTCGCCACGGTGTCGGTGGCGCCGGATGCCACGGTCACTGCCGATGAGCTGATCGCCCTGTGCGCCGAGCGTCTCGGGAGCTACAAGAAGCCGAGCGACGTCGAACTCACCACCGACGAACTGCCGAGGTCGCCGGTCGGCAAGCTGGCGCGCAAGCAACTACGCGAGCGGCACTGGGCGGGGCGCGAGCGGCGCGTCGGTGGGGTCTGATGACCCGACTGACCCACTCGACGCCCTCCGCGCCGAACGTCCGGTCGAGAACCCCGACGCCGACTTCCTGCGCACGCTCCGCCGCCGGCTGGCGCCGGCCGTCGGGCGGACCGGTGAACTGCCCACACTCCCGCTCCCACCACGGAGGACTCCCATGTCTGCTTCTTCCACCGATCTCCCAACTGCCACCGCCGTCACCCCGTACCTGTGCGTGCACGATGCTGCTGCCGCTCTCGGCTTCTACGCCACCGCCCTCGGCGCCGTGGAGGTCGTGCGGATGACCGACGAAGCCGGTCGCGTCGGTCACGCCGAGATCGCCATCGGCACCACGCGGTTCTATCTGAGCGACGAGTTCCCGGACATCGGGGTGCTCTCGCCGCGATCGCTCGGCGGCACTGCGCTCGCGCTCCACCTGGAGGTCACCGACGTCGACGGCCTCTTCGCCACCTTGCTCGAGGCAGGAGCAGAGGAGCTCTCGCCTCCCGCCGACCAAGCACACGGAGCCCGCCACGGCACACTCCGCGACCCGTTCGGCCACCGCTGGATGCTCTCCCAGCAGATGGAGGACGTGTCGAGCGAGGAGCTGGCCAGCCGGATGAGCGACGCCGGGTTCACGGTGACCGTGGGCGGGGACGGCGCGTCCCCAGGCCCGACGGGAGGCATCTGGGCGGCGATCAACAGCACCGACGCGATGGCGATGATCAGGTTCCTGATCGACGTGGTCGGCTTCGAGGAGGAGCTGGTGGTCCCCGATGCCGAGCCCGGAGTGATCGTGCACAGCCAGTTGCGGTGGCCCGAGGGCGGTGTGGTGCAGGTGGCGACGTCGAACCGGCCCGGCAATGTGTGGTCGGAACGGGCCGTCGGCGAGCAGAGCCTCTACGTGATCACCACCGACCCGATGGCCGTTCACGCCCGGTGTGTCGAGGCCGGAGTCGACGTGATCGCTCCCCCGTCCAGCCCCGAGTACGACCCGGAGGGGACCAACTTCTCGATCCGCGACCACGAGGGGAACCTCTGGAGTTTCGGCACGTACGCGGGAGAAGGCTGACCCGGACAGCGGCACTCTCACCGCCATTCCAGCCGCCGGGACCGTGCCCCCGCCTTCCATCTCGCCGACGAGAACAGTGACAAGGTCCGTCTGTCGTCCGTTCGAGGGCCCGACGCTTCACGGACCAGGTTCGAGCAGCCGTGGCCGCAGGACGACTCGGCCCGCCCGTGATCGTCGTGCTCGAGGGCCAAGCCAGAGCGGGCGTCGACGAAGCCATCGCTGACGGAGTCGAGATCGTGCACGCCCCGGGCGAAGCGGACGACACGATCACAGCCCTCGCAGCCGAATACCGCGAGGTCGTCGTCGTCACCGCCGACCGCCAACTCGCCGAGCGGGTCGACGCCGCCAACGTCACCAGGACGGGATGCAGTGGCGACCCCCATTGGGCGCGCTGGTGCTGCTGGACCACAATCGTGGTTGACGGAAGGGTCCGATCGGTTGTGGAGGACGTACTCGAGTTGGAGATGGAGGAGCTGGATTGGCGCTCCGCGTTCACGGGACTGATCGGCCTCCTCATCGCCCTGGTCTTCATCGGCGTGTTCGGCACCGTCGGGATGGCGGCGGGCATCGCCGTGGTCTTCGTCGTCGGTTCCGATGAGGAAGCGCACAAGGGACCTGATCTGGGTCAACTCCTCCTCGTGCCTGTCGGTGCCATCGTCACCTACGCCGTCGGGGAATCGACCACGTCGACTGCTGGCGCCGCGATCGTGATCGGCCTGATCACTCTCGGTTGCACACTTCTGCTCCTACTCGGCACCAGGTTCGCGAGCATCGGCGCCTACTCGCTGATGTGGGCAGTGTTGGCTCTCACGATCGGCGTCACCGACGAGAGCGCTGCGGAGATGGCGATCGCCTTCGCCGCAGGGGGAACGATTGCGCTCGCGGTGCTCTTCGTCTCGTCCCGGATCGGCGACGGTGGGGGCGTCGAGACAGTCGACGACGATCCGGCCTCCTCTGACCCGGGCATGGATGAGCGCCACGCGAATGCCATCATCACGTTCGCCGTTGTCCGCTCACTCGCCGCCGCACTGGCTGTTGCGATCGGGTTCGAGTGGTTCCCCGAACACGCCGCTTGGACGGTGCTCACGTTCGTGTTGGTGCTTCGGCCCCCGAAGGAGCAAACCATGGTCGTGGCGGTTGGCCGTACGGTCGGGACCGTCGCCGGTGTTCTCATCGGGATGGCAGCGGCTCAGTTGGTCGGCGACAACCTCGCTGCCCAGCTGATTGCCTTCGTTCTCGCAGGGTTCTTGATGCTCGCGTCGAGCGATGTGAACTACGCCCTCTCCACTACGTTCACCACCGCGATGCTGCTCCTGTCCGAGCGAATCCTTCACGAGGACGTCTACCAGACGGGCTGGGAACGACTCGGCGCTACCGTCGTCGGCGTGATGATCGCCTTCCTCGTGATCGGCGTGATGGGCGGCATCCGAACTCGACAGCAGCCGGATACGGAACAGGTGACGACATGACCCGTGGCACAACCAGTCCCGATGGCGATCCCGATCCGGCTTCGGCTGCGTGGCGGGACTACGCCTACCACATCGCAACCAGCGGCGCTGCCCTCCTCCTGCTGGTGGGATCGGTCGTCTACCACTACGCCGAGGGCTGGAGTTGGATCGACTCGATCTACTTCTGCACGATTGCCGTGACCACCGTCGGCTTCGGTGATCTGTCGCCGACGACAGATGGCACCAAGCTGTTCACGATCTTCTACGTCTTCGCTGGGATCTCCCTGTTCGGCCTGATACTCGACGAACGCCTTCGCCGCCACGCTCGGGACAGAGCAGGTCGCCGCCAGAACTGACGCCAGACGCCCGGAGTCCACCCGGCCCCTCTTGATCAGTCTCACGAAGTACGACGGTCCGGAGGTGGCGTCGCGACCCGCCCGGTAGTGGGTCATTCCGGGCGCTCAGCACTCGCGAGGCCGCAATGCGACCGGACCCGCCGAGGATCCGGCATTCCAGTCACCCAGATGGCGCCCCACAGTGCTCTACTGCCCTCCGGCGCCGATCACTGCGACCGCTCCGGTCTCGATGGTCCTCCGGCTGCTACTCGTACCGCGTGGCACGTCCGACTGCGTCGTGGTGGTGACGGTCGCAGCTGGGTGCTCGCCGGCCCGGGTCAGCCGACCTCGCCGCCGGTCAGGGCGACCAGCTCGCCGATCGTCACGTCGGCTTCGAGCGGGTGCCGGAGGGTGGCGTCGGGATTGATGTGGTATCGGTTGCGGCGGCCGATCCGCTCATGGGTGAGACAGCCGCACGCCTCGAGCTCGCCGAGGATCCGGGTGACGGCACCTTGCGTGATGCCGACCACGTGGGCGATGTCGCGTTGGCGCAGCTCAGGATCGCGGCTGATGGCGACGAGGACGTGCGCGTGGTTGGTGAGGAACGTCCATGACGGAACCTCGGGCTCCGGATCCACCAACGCCATACCAGGATCGTATCCGTCGCGACGTACCGGTCTGAGGGTATCCATGGCGCCCACCTCTCAGTAGCGGAGCACGGCCGCCAGGCGGTCGTGCTCGGACAGCTCGCCGGGCGGAACCATGACGGCCTCGCCGCCGGCCCGCACCACGGTCTCGATCAACTCGTCGACGACGTCGTCGACGACGTCGGGGTCATCGAGCCCGTCGCTCGGCTGCAGGTGGTGGCCGCCGACGCGGGCGGTGAGGCGGTAGTCGTCCTCGACGACGAGCAATTCGACCCGGCCGTCGTTCGCCAGGGCCCAGACCTCGTCGACGCCGCCGGCGAACACCCGCGAGCCGCGGGCCTGCTCCAGCCGCGCCATCGCCACCTGGCCGTCGCGACCGAGCCAGGCGTCGACGAGCGGCCAGGCGAGATCGTGCAGCGCGGGCGGGCTGGTCGTGTCGTGGTTCCCGGACACCGTGCCCACCGGGCTGACCCGGTCCGCGTCGACGAGCGCAGTGATCGACCGCGCCACACCGGCGAGCACGGTGGGTGCCTGGAAGCTCTGCCGCTCGCGGGCGAGAACCGCGTCGAGGCGCTGCTTCCATGCCTCGTCGCCTTCCTCCTCGACGCGCTCGAGCGGCCAGTGCCAGTCGTGCACCTCGACGAGGCGCTCGCGGTCGCCGACGAGCAACCGCGCCGTGCGCTCGCTGATCGTCACCACTCGGAACGTCGCGGTCCGGTTGGCGTCGGCGACCATGTCACGGGTGGCGAAGGTGTGGTCGACGACGACCCGGGTCTGGACCTCACGACCGAGCCGGACGATCGCCTCGTGGTCGGGGGAGGCGCACAGCGCCACGGCGCGGGTGGCGCGGCCCGATGCGGCCGATGTGGCGAGCCGGCGCAGCGTCTCGATGATCGGTGCCCGCACGCTGTCGAGAACGTCCCCGGCCAACCTCCGATCGGCCTCGTCCACGAGATCGTGGAGCTGGATCGCGTCTGCGGGTCGGATCGACCCGCCTGCGGCCGTGGTGTGCAGGATCGTCACGCTCGGGTAGGCGTTGAGCGACTGCAGTTCGGTGAGCAGTGCCTGGTTCATGTGTTTCTCCTTGTCTGCTGGTCGATCGGTGAGAGCCGGGCGTCGATGCCCATCCGGCGGGCGGCGGCGACGTTGCCGGCCGAGTCGTCGAGCAAACAGACGCGGGCATCGCCCATCGCTGCCGCGACGGGTTCGAACGCGGCCGGCGAGGGCGTGGCCACCCCGAGCTGGTCGGAGACGAGCACCCGCTCGAACCGGGCGGCTCGCCAGGCCAACCAGCGCTCGACGATCGGGCCGCCGCCGGGCTCGGCTCGAAGAACCTGGCACGCGGTCTCGACGAGCTCGTCGGCATCGTGGTCCGGAGCCTCGTCGCGGTGG
>CBFCWZ010000114.1:0-10452 GCA_965601935.1 uncultured Ilumatobacteraceae bacterium | reverse complement strand
AGGCGGCGGCGATGGCCGAGGCCGATGGCGCGGCGGGGTCGGGGTCGGAGTGCCGGGCCCCGGGGAGGGCGCGCAGTGCCGGGCCCGGGTAGCGGTGGAGATCGGCGTGGACGGCGGTACCCACCGTCCACGACGTGTCGAGGCTCTGCCCGTAGGCGGCGAACGACAGCAGGAGGGCCCAACGCCCGGACTGCCGGCCCCTCAACCAGTGGCGGCGGACCTCGATGCGATCCTCGCGCGCATCGCTGCGCCCGGCGATGATCCACCGGTCGGTGTCGGGCACCCCGGCGAGCACGTCGGCGCGCTTCACCTGCCACCCCACGGTGGTGGCCACGGCGTCGGCGAGGTCACCGGGAAGCTCACCGAGTCGGCGGCCGGCCTGGGCGAGGAGGTGCAACTGGCCCAGTTCTTCGAGCACCTTCGAGTGCCAGTCGGGTGACGCCCCGACGAGGCCGGCGAGCCGACGCACGCGGTTGGCCAGGGAGCCCGCCCGCGCATCGACGAGGCGGGCCGCGAGGTCGTCCCACGTGGCGTAGCGGGCGAGGGCGGGGTCGGCGAGTCCGGTGCGGATGCGGTCGTCGACCCAACGGTCGAGTTCGACCAGGCCGGCCATCATCCGCTCGACGCGCTCGTCGCGAGCGCGGTCGCGCTCTTCGTCGGAGGGTGGTTCCGGCGGCTGTCCGGGGAGGTCGGGGGCCGTGTCGCCCGGCGCAGGAGCAGGTGCAGCCTCGTCGCCTGGCTCGGGCACGGCCCGCTCGGTGCGGCGGGCCAGCCAGGCCTGTACGCGCGGGGGCGGAACACCCGGCGCGATCTCGCCGCGGGCCCACATGAGCAGCAGCCCGAGGACATGCTTGCAGGGGAGCCGGCGGGTGGGGCACGAGCAGCGGTGGGCCACCTCGACGTGGTCGACGGCAACGAAATACGGCTCGCTGCCACTCCCCGTGTACGAACCCCAGAGGGCGCGCTCGTCACACGCAGGGGACGACCAGCGGCCCGGGGTGGCGACGGGACGAGCGGCAGTGATCGCACGCGGTGACGGAGCGAGAGCCTCGACCTGTTCGACGCTCCACGGGGACTCTGCCACGGGGCCGACAGTAGCGATCGGGTGTGACGCCGCTCAGTGGACCGCGACGGGCGCCACGGCTGCCGCGGCGGTTCCGGCGTGGTAGCTGGACCGCGTCAGCGGGCTGGACTCGACGTGGCCGATGCCCAGTTCCTCTCCGATCGCCTTCCACCGTTCGAACTCGGCGGGCTCCGCGTAGCGGGCGATCGGCAAGTGGTTCGAGGTGGGCCGCAGGTACTGGCCGATGGTCACGATGTCGACGCCCAGGTCGGCGAGATCACCGAGGCAGCCCACGATCTCTTCGTCGGTCTCACCGAGGCCGACCATGAATCCCGTCTTGGTGACGAGCCCCGCCTGCCCGGCCCGGGCCAGCACCCCGAGGGAACGGGCATAGGCCGCCGACGGGCGGACGGCGCGTTGGAGCCGGGCGACGGTCTCGACGTTGTGGTTGAGGACGTCCGGTCGGGCGGCGAAGAGAACGTCGAGTGAGCCGGCGTCGCCCCTGGCGTCGGAGATGAGCGTCTCGACGCGGGTGGACGGACGACGGTCGCGGACCGCTCGCACACAACTGGCGATGTGGGCCATTCCCCCGTCGGTCAGATCGTCGCGGGCGACCATCGTGATGACTGCGTGGTCGAGCTGCATTCGTTCCACTGCATCGGCGACCCGTGCGGGCTCGTCCGGCGACGGAGGCATCGGGAGCCGGGTGTCGACCAGGCAGAACCCACAGGCCCGCGTGCAGCGCTCGCCGAGCACCATGAAGGTGGCGGTGCCCTCGGCCCAGCAGTCGGACAGGTTCGGGCACCCCGCGTCCTCGCACACGGTGACGAGGTCGAGCGAGCGCATCGTGCGCTTCAGGTCGAGCACGCCTGGACCGTGCTGGACCCTGGGGCGCAACCATTCGGGCTTGCGCGACTCGATCGACAGGCCCTCGGCGACGCCCGCCGCCTCGAGACGCGATGCGGCCCGCGATCCGGTGGGGCGAATCGGTTCGCCAGGGCCCTCGCCGCGCGAGAACGCCGACAGATCCCGGCCGTCGGACGGGAGCGACCACGCCACGTCCTGGCGTTCGCTGCGGCCGTCGCCCCAACGTTCGGCGGCGAGGCGGGCGACGATGTCGGCGACGTCGCGCAACGTCGCCTCGACGCCCTCTTCGGCGAGCGAGGTGACCGGGTGGTCACCGATCCCGCACGGGACGATGTGCTCACGCATGTAGGTCAGATCGGTCGACACGTTCAGCGCGAAACCGTGCATCGTGCGTCCCCGGCTCAGCCGCACACCGATGGCCGCGATCTTGCGGGCGGGGCGTTCGGGATGGTCCACGTCGAGCCAGACGCCGGCATAGCCGGGGAAGCGGCCCGCGTTGCGCAGCCCGAGTTCGGCGAGGGCATCGATGAGCAGGCCCTCGACGGAGCACACGTGGTCTTTCGCTCCCACGCGGTTGTCGACGTGGAGGATCGGGTAGCCGACGAGCTGGCCCGGCCCGTGGTAAGTGATGTCACCACCCCGTTTCACGGGTACCAGTTCGGCACCCACCGCGGCCGGGTCGCACCTGAGGTTCTCCGAGAGGTCGGCGCGGGCCCCGTGGGTGAACACGTGGGGGTGCTCGAGCAGCAGCAGGTGCTGGCCCCGGCCGTGGTCGAACAGGGCGGTCTGGACCTCGAGAGCCTCCCGGTACGGAACGCGTCCGAGCCACCGAACCCGGAGCGGGGTCGGGGCCGGGGCCGTCACAACTCGGTCGACCAGTCCTTGGTCTCGAGGATCTCCTTCACCCGCTTCAAGAAGCCTGCGGCGTACGCGCCGTCGAAGGCGCGGTGATCCCACGACATGGCGAGATTGCCCACAGGGTGGATGGCGATGGCCTCGCCACCGTCGGCCCCGTTGGTGACGACCGGCTTGCGGACGATCGCATCGGTCGAGATGATCCCGACCTGGGGCTGGTTGATGATCGGCATGGTGAGCACGGAACCCGCCGAACCGTTGTTGGTGAGCGAGAAGGTGCCGCCGGAGATCTCGTCGGGCGAGAGCTTGCGGGCACGGGCCCGTCCGGCGAGGTCCACGATCTCGGACGCAATCGCGGCGAGGCGCTTGGTGCCGGCTTCGCGGATGACAGGAGCGAGGAGGCCCTCGTAGTCGAGGTCGACGGCGATGCCCAGGTCGACGTAGTCGTGCACCACGAGTTCGTTGCCCGACACGCTGGCATTGAGGTGGGGGAACTCACCCAGCCCGTCGATGACCGCACGGGCGATGAACGGCAGGTAGGTGAGGCTGAAGCCGTGTTGCGCCTTCCACTCGGCCTTGACCGCGTTGCGGGTGACGTCGACATTGGCGTAGTCGACCTCGACCACGCTGAACGCGTGGGGGCTGGTCGACTTCGACATCACCATGTGGTCACCGGTGAGGCGGCGGATCTTCGAGAGCGGCACCACGGTGTCGCGCCCGCCGGCCTGCACCGACGGCGCCGGGGCGGCGGCGGGTGCCGGAGCGGGCACCGGGGCGGCAGCAGGTGCCGCTGCGGGCGGCGGCGCGGCGGCAGCCGGAGCGGCGGCGGGTGCCGGAGCGGCGCCACCGAGGGAGTCGATGTGGGCGAGCACGTCATCACGGGTGATACGGCCCCCGGTACCGGTGCCGGTGATCGAATCGGGATCGAGACCGTGCTCGTTGACGAGGCGCCGCACCACCGGCGAGAGCAGACGCGTGTCGCCCGCCTCGGTCACGGGAGCGGCCGCAGCGGGCTGCGCCGGCGCCGGAGCGGGGGCGGGGGCCGGAGCCGGTGCGGGCTCCGGTTCGGGGGTCGGTTCCGGTTCGGCAGCGGGTGCAGCCGCAGCTGCGCCGTCGCCGTCTCCGTCTCCGACGACGGCGATGACGACACCGACGTCGACGGTGTCACCCTCCTCGGCCCGGATCTCGGTGAGCACACCGGCCACGGGGGACGGGACCTCGGTGTCGACCTTGTCGGTGGAGACCTCGAACAAGGGCTCGTCCTCGGCGACGGTGTCGCCGATGTTCTTGAACCACTGCGTGATCGTGCCCTCGGTGACGGTTTCACCGAGCTGGGGAAGGGTGACGTCTGCCATCTGTTTTCCTCGTGTCGTAGTGGGTCGGGTCAGCCGTTGAAGTTGCGGCCCGTGAGGGTGAGTACGGTCTCGCCGAACAGCTCGGAGAGGCTGGGATGGGGCTGGATGAACTCGGCGATCTCGTCGACCGAAGCCTCCCAGTTGACGGCCAGATAGCCACCGCTGAGCTGCTCGGTGACCCATGGACCGACCATGTGGACGCCGAGCACCTGGCCCGCCGAACCGTCGGCGTTCTTCTTTGCGATCACCTTCACCAGGCCATCGGTCTCGCCGAGGATCATGGCCCGGCTGTTGAACTTGTAGGGGTGCTTCGCCACGACCACGTCGTGACCGGCATCTTTCGCCTCCTGCTCGCCGGGGCCCGCCCACGCCACTTCCGGGTGGCAGTAGATGGCCCAGGGAACGCGGTCGTACATGACCGGCATCGGGTTCTCGCCGAGCACGTGCTTCACGACGAGAATCGCCTCGGCGTACCCGACGTGGGCGAGCTGCGGCGTGTCGATGAGGTCGCCGATCGCATACACCCCTGACTCACCGGTGCGGCAGTACTCGTCGACCGCGACGAAGCCACGCTCGTCGACGACGACGGACGTGCCGGTCAGGCCGAGCTGGTCGGCGAACGGCCGCCGGCCGACCGAGACGACCACGGCATCGACCTCGACGTTCTCGCCGTCGCCGTAGTGGACCGTCGTGCCACCGCTGCCGTTCGGGGTGTGGCCGTTGACCATCACGCCGGTGGTGATGGCGATCTTCTTCTTCTTGAACGAGCGCTCGACGACCTTGGCGACGTCCTTGTCGAGGCCGGGAAGGATCTTCGGCAGGCCCTCGAGGATGGTGACCTCGGAGCCGAGGTCGGCGAACGTCGAGGCGAACTCGCAACCGATGGCGCCGCCTCCGATGACCGCGACCCGGGCGGGCACGTGGTCGAGGTCGAGCACCTCGTCGCTGGTCATGATCGGACCGCCGACCTCGAATCCGGGGATGAGGCGCGGCACCGAACCGCTGGCGAGGAGGACGGAATCGCCCGTGATCGACGCCGCAGAGCCGTCGTTCATCTCGACCGTGACGGAACGGCCGGCGCCGAGCGAGCCGACACCGTTGAAGACCTCGACCTTGCGGCCCTTGCACATCGCACCGATCCCGTTGACCAGGCCGGCGACGATGCCCTGCTTGCGTTCCTGTGTACGGGCGAAGTCGACAGAGGCGTCCCCGGACTCGATCCCGAACTCGCTCGAGTGGTCGACATGGCGCTTGACGGCCGCCGTTTCGAGGAAGGCCTTGGCGGGGATGCAACCACGGTTCAGGCAGGTACCGCCGAGCGCGTCCTTCTCGACCAGGGCCACCTTCAACCCGGCCGACGCCCCGTAGAGCGCGGCGGAATAGCCACCTGGGCCCCCACCGATGATTACCAGGTCGAAGTGATCGCTCATCGGGCGCAACGGTAGCGCCGTTCAGGAGAGAGCGGATCGGAGAGCGGTCAGCGCAGTTGGTCCCACCGCGCGACCTCCTCACCGCGACGCAACAGCAGGACCAGGTTCGGCGCCTCGGCGGCGTCGACCGCGAACTCGAGCGCACAGTCCTGTGCCGATTCGGTGAGCTCGACACAACGCCCGACGGCGGGCGCAGTGATCGGCCGGAGCTCCTGCTGGCCCGTGACCAGCCGGAAGCTCTCGACCCCGTCGAGATCGTCCACCCCGCCGACCGTGACGTCGACCGCGAACCGCTCTCCCCGCTGGGCGGCGGCGTGGACCGTCACCTCGACGTCGCCGACCGCCACCTCGGCCCCGAGCGGCGTCGACTCGACGCTCTCCTGTTCCTGTGCGAGCAGGAACAGCCATGCCCCTCCCGCCAGCAGGATCGCCAGACCCGTCGCCACCGACAGGAGGAGCAACGTACGGGTCTTCATCGGCGACGGAGCCTACGGGGGGCGCGGGCAGAGAAGTGAACGGTCGCGAAACGCATCGGCGCGACACGACCCCGCCCCGCACGGCCGATACGGTTACGTCCGTGCGTGCCCCCCGTATCGCCACCCTGTTCGCCGGCGCGGCGCTCGTTCTCGCTGCCTGCGGTGGCGACTCGGAGGAGAGCGCGTCCACCGAAGCTGCCACCGCCACCGACGCGCCCGTGGCAAGCGACACACCGGTCGAGACCGAGGCACCCGCCCCGACCGAGGCCCCGGCAGAAACCGACGCACCCGTCGAGACCGAGGCCCCGGCAGAGACCGAGGCACCCGCCGAGACCGACGCACCGGTCGAGACCGAGGCACCCGTGGCGGTCCCGCAGGCACTGCAGTTCAGCGCTCCGCTGGTGGGTGGCGGCGAGATCGATGCCGCCACGTTGGCCGACAAGCCCACGGTCTTCTGGTTCTGGGCGCCCACTTGAAGCACCTGCAACCGTGAAGCCCCCTCGGTCGAGGAGGCATCCCAGCGGCTCGGAGAGTCGGCCAACTTCGTCGGCGTCGCCTGGACGGGCAGCGACGACGACTTCCAGGGGTTCATCGACAACCACGGCCTGACCTTCCCGCAGATCAGCGACGATCCGGGAGAGATCTACAACCGCTTCGGCATCGCCTATCAGCCGGCCATGGCGGTCGTGCGGGCCGACGGGAGTGTGGAGACGGTCGCCGGCGCGATCGACGGCGCGCTCCTCGACCAGATCGTCTCCGAAGCCGGCTGACACCCTCACGGGTCACGACCTCGGAGCACCGTCGGGTCATCCCCGGGAAAATCGCCTACCGTCGCCCGCATGCGAGTCGCCGTCACCGGTGCGTCCGGTCTCATCGGGCGAGCCCTCACCGCGCATCTCGAGGCTCGGCGACATGTCGTCGTGCCGGTGGTGCGTCGGACGGCGGACGACGGCGAGATCCGTTGGGATCCCGGCGCCGGGCACATCGACCCTCTGACCGGGTTGGATGCAGTCGTGCACCTCGCCGCCGCCGGGATCGGCGACAAGCGTTGGACCGAGGCGTACAAACGCCAGATCCTCGAGAGCCGCACGAACGGCACGCGACTCGTGTCGGAGGCAATCGCATCGGCATCGGACGGACCCCGGATCCTGCTGTCCGCGTCGGCGATCGGCATCTACGGCTCGAGCGAGACGACCACGTTCGACGAACGCTCACAGACCGGTGAGGGGTTCCTCGCCGACGTGTGCCGCGAGTGGGAGGCGGCAACCGCACCCGCCGAGCAGGACGGCGTCCGCGTCGCCCATCTCCGAACTGGGATCGTCCTCACCCCCGACGGCGGCGCACTGAAGAAACAGCTCCCGTTGTTCCGCGCCGGCCTGGGTGGGAAGTTCGGCGACGGGGCGCAGTGGCAGAGTTGGATCTCCATCGACGACGAGGTGGCCGCCATCGCCGAACTGCTCGAGTCGGAGATCAGCGGACCCGTCAATCTCACTGCCCCGAACCCCGTCACGCAGGCGCAGTTCGTCACCGCGCTCGGTGACACGTTGCATCGGCCGACCTTCATGAGGGTCCCGCGATTCGCTCCCAAGCTGGTGCTCGGGTCCGAATTGGTCGAGAACCTCCTCTTCTCGGGGCAGAAGGTCGTGCCGCAGGTACTCCTCGATCACGGGTACGAGTTCCGCCACGCCGAACTCCCCGCTGCCCTGTCCGACCTGCTCGGCCGGTGAGCCGTGCTGGGGACATGACCGAGACGAACGAGCGGGTCGAGCGCGCCACGCGCATCGTGCCGGCGTCGCCCCACGCGGTCTTCGACCTGCTCGCCGATCCCCGACGACATGGGCTGATCGATGGATCCGACACGATCCAGCAGGTGGTCGACGCACCCGAACGCCTCTCCCTCGGCGCCACGTTCCGGATGGACATGCGGTGGGGCGTCCCGTACAGGATGCGCAACGAGGTCGTCGAGTTCGACGAACCGAACGTCATCGCGTGGCGTCACTACGGGCGCCACGTGTGGCGCTACCGCCTCCGTGCCGTCGACGGTGGAACCGAGGTCACCGAGGAGTTCGACTGGGGCCCCTCCCCAGTTGGCTGGATCCTCCAGGCGATGCGCGCCCCGCAGCGCAACGCCGAGTCGATCGACGCCACCCTCGATCGGCTCGTCGCACACTTCTCCTGACTGCGCTCACGGACTTCGGACCCTGGAGGCCGACGAACGGCTCGATATCGTGGTCTGACATGAGCGAGCGCTGGCTCAACGACACGGAGTCCGTGGCGTGGAGGACGTACATCGAGACCGCCGGAGACCTGTCGACGGCACTCGAGAAGGACCTGATGGCCCACGGCCTCACGCTCGGCGACTACCAGGTGCTGGTGTACCTGTCCGAGAACGACGAACACGCCATGCGCATGTGCGACCTCGCCGAGAGCCTCCAGCTGTCCCCGAGTGGGCTGACACGTCGCCTCGACGGGCTGGTC
This sequence comes from uncultured Ilumatobacteraceae bacterium, assembly GCA_965601935.1. Taxonomy (GTDB): domain Bacteria; phylum Actinomycetota; class Acidimicrobiia; order Acidimicrobiales; family Ilumatobacteraceae; genus CBFCWZ01. The sequence goes on along the minus strand of CBFCWZ010000114.1, from coordinate 1,928 downwards.
GCAGCCGGCTACGTGACCCGCGAGCCGTCCGAGGTCGATCGCCGCGTGATGATGGCCGTGCTCACCGCCGAAGGTCGGAGCAAGCTCGAACAGGCCGCCCCCGACCATGTCGACAGCGTGCGACGCCACATCTTCGATCATCTCGACGAGTCGCAGGTCGCCGCACTCGGGACCATCTTCGAGGCCATCTCGCGGGGCCTGGGCCGAGAGTGCGTCGCCGCGAACCACGATCCGGCCTGAACCTCCGATGACCGACCTTCCCCGCGGGTTCGGCGCGCACGTCGCCAACATCGGCATCAAGGACGACACGCTCGACTTCGTGGTCGTGGCCGCCGCGCGTCCGGTGCCGGCCGTCGGGTTGTTCACCAAGAGCAGGTTCGCGGGTCCGAGCGTCGTGCTCAGCCGGGCCCACCTCGCCGACGGCCATGCCCAGGCGATCGTGGTGGTCTCGAAGAACTCGAACGTGGCCACCGGGCCGCAAGGCGACGACGACGCCGTCGAACTGGCCCGACTCGTCGCAGCACGCGTCGGCTGCGACGTCACCGACGTGGTCGTGACGTCCACCGGCGTGATCGGCCGCACCTACCCCATGGACCGGGTGCGCGCCGGCACAGCGTTGGTGCCCGGCCGCCCGTCGTCCGTCGATGCCGAGTCCGCTGCCACCGCGATGATGACGACCGACACCCACCCGAAGGTCGCCAGCGCGCCGATCGGCTCCTCGGGCGCCCGCGTCGTGGGTCTCGCCAAGGGCGTCGGGATGATCGAGCCCGACATGGCCACCCACATCTCGCTCGTCTTCACCGACGCCGACGTCGGTCAGGCCGACCTCGATGCGGTCTTCCGCCGTGTGGTCGAGCGCACGTTCAACAGCGTGAGTATCGACACCGACACCTCCACGAGCGACTCCTCGGTGATCATGGCGTCGGGGCTCGCGGGGCCGGTCGACCTCATCGAACTCGAGACTGCATTGAACGAAGTGTGCCTCGACCTCACGAAGCAGATCGCCCGCGACGGGGAGGGGGCCAACTCGCTTCTCGAGGTCCGGGTGGACGGCGCCTGCGACACGGCACAGGCGAAGCGGGTGGCGAAGGCGGTGGTGAATTCACCACTCGTGAAGACCGCAGTTCACGGTGGCGACCCCAACTGGGGCCGCGTGGCGATGGCCGTCGGGAAGTGCGCTGACGACACCGACATCGACCAGGACGAGGTGACGATCCGATTCGGCGACACAGAGGTGTACCCCCGCCTCCTCGCCGACGACGACCTCGCCGCCCTCTCCTCCTACATGCGCGGTCCCGACGTGCTGATCCACGTCACGCTCGCCACCGGCGACGCCGGGTGGACCGTGTGGGGCTGCGACCTGAGCGACACCTACGTCCGCTTCAACGCCGACTACACCACGTAGCGCCCTGGAGACGGTCCTGTCAGAGCGGCGCGAACCGGGCCGTGAAGTGGCGCAACGCGGGTGGCTCTTCCACGATTCGTACCCCTTGCAGCGAGTCGGCCTTGTCGGCAACCTGTTCGCACACCTCGATGACGTAGTCGATGTGGCTCTGGGTGTAGGTGCGGCGCGGGATGGCGAGGCGGACGAGGTCGAGTGCGGCCGGGTGCTCGGTGCCGTCGGGGTGGCGGCCGAACATGACCGTGCCGATCTCGCAGCCCCGTACGCCTCCGGTCTCGTAGAGCGCGATCGCCAGCGCTTGGCCCGGGTACTCGAGCGGGTCGATGTGCGGGAGCAGCGACCGGGCGTCGAGGTACACGGCATGCCCGCCGGTGGGCTGCACGACCGGGATTCCGGCCGCCTCCAGACCATCGCCCAGATAGGCGGTCGAGCGGATCCGGTACTGCAGGTAGTCGTGCTGCACCACCTCGGCGAGACCCTGGGCGATGGCGTCGAGGTCCCGACCGGCGAGACCACCGTAGGTCGG
>CBFCWZ010000113.1:0-10564 GCA_965601935.1 uncultured Ilumatobacteraceae bacterium | reverse complement strand
ATCCACCGTTACGTCGCCGATCCAGCCGGAACCGTCGTCGACGACGGACAGGGCCGCAGAACCGTTTCCGACGCCCAGTTCGACCAGCTCGTGATCCGCGACCACGGCTGTCGCTGGCCCGGCTGCGGCGTCCCGTCCGGTGGCTGCGATGCACACCATGCCGACCACTGGCTCGATCACGACGCAACCAAGAACGACAACCTGATCCTGTGGTGCTGGCACCATCATCGGCTCCTCCACCGACAACACTGGAGTATCGAGCCCCACAGGGGCGGTCACTTCACACTCACCACACCAGCAGGGCACGAGCGGGATCTCCGTCCACCCCTCGTCGGGCTCACCCTGCCCTGCGACCAGCCCAGCTGACCAGACGAGGACCGCTCTGGGGCCCCATGGGAACCTGATTGCTCCGGCGATCTACGCTCCCGGGCGATGGACTTCTCCTGGACCCCCGAACAGGAAGCTCTCCGGGCGCAGGCCCGGGAGGTGGCCGCCGACGCCGTCGCCCGCTACGGGCGCTCGAACGACTCGTGGATCAACGGGTTCTCGAAGGAGTTCGGCAGAGAGTTGGCCGCACTCGGCTGGATCGGCCTCACGTGGCCCGAGGAGTTCGGGGGTGGCGGCCAACCTGCCATCAATCGGCTGATCATCGGTGAGGAACTGATCACAGCCGGCGCACCGATCGCCGCGATCTGGTTCGCCGATCGTCAGATGGGGCCGTCGCTCATCAACTTCGGCACGGGGGACCAACAACAGGAGTTCCTGCCGGGGATCCTGTCGGGCGAGACCACCTGGTGCATCGGTATGTCCGAGCCCGACTCGGGTTCCGACCTGGCCTCGCTCACGACCACCGCGGACCGAGACGGCGACGACTTCGTCATCAACGGCCAGAAGATCTGGACCAGCTTCGGCGACTCCGCCGACTACTGCTACCTGATCTGCCGGACCGACTCCTCCGGCCCGCCCCACAGGGGCATCAGCGAGGTCATCGTGCCGATGGACGCACCCGGCATCGAGGTCCGTCCCATCACCGACATGACGACCAACCGGCACTTCTGCGAGGTGTTCTTCACTGACGTGCGCGTGCCCTCCGAGAACCTCGTCGGCAACGAGGGGGGTGCGTTCAAGCAGACGATGGGCCAACTCGAACACGAGCGGGGCGGCATCGACCGGCTGGTCTCCAATCGGGCCCTGTACGCGATGGCAGTCGAGCGCGCCGTCACCTCCGACCCGCGGGTCCGTCAGGAGATGGCGGCCATCGAAATCGGCTACCGGCTGGGCCGCATCCTCGTGACCCGCGAGGTGCTGCGCCAGGCGCCGGCCGGCTTCTCTGCGGCCACGAAGTGCTTCTGCACCGAGCACGAGTGGCGGGTGGCCGAGTTCGTGTTCCGTGTCCTCGGCGCAGAGGCGACGCTGTGGAACGAAGTGACCCACGGGCTGACCTACGCCCCCGGCTACACGATCATGGGCGGCACGTCGAACATCATGCGCAACATCCTCGGCGAACGTGTCCTCGGGCTCCCCCGCGAACCTCGCTGAACGCGGGACTCAACGGTTCACGGGCCAATCGGGATGTCGGCCTTGAGCACGACAGAGCCGGAAGACCTCGGACCCGACTCGTCGCGGCTCTCGATGCCTTCCTGGGTGATCGAGAACGCCTCCACCTCGGCCATGGAGACACCACCCCACAAGACGACGTCGACACCGTCGTGGAACGTGCCGACAGGGACCAGCTCACCGGTCGACGTGCGCAGCCACGCCTCGTAGTACGCGCCGTCGATCCGCCGAGGCAGGCCCTCCGCCCGCAGATCGATCCGCACGCCCGAGTCGGTCTCTTCCATCTCGACCGAGCCGGATACGTCGGGCACCACGCCGGTCGGAGTGAGGTCGACGGCCAGAACCTCGTTGCCGCCGCCCCCGTCGAGCACGCTGAACCCGATCACGGCGACGAACACCACAAGGACCGCAGCCGCCGCGCCGAGCACCATCGACGGAACGTGCCGTCTGCTCGGCGACGGCTCTCGAGAGGCCGGTGCCGTGAACGGAGCGGCCTCGGACTCGATCTGGGTGAGGATCCGGTCGTCGAGGCCGGGCGGTGGTTCACCCCACATCTCGGGCGCGGCGAGCAGCACCTCGGTCGACGCTCCCAACTCGACGGGCGCGTCCATGTCGTCGGTGAACCCGGAATCGGTCATCGCTCTTCCCCGGTACTACGTCCAGGATTCTCGTTCGGTTCCCGCAAGTGGGCCAGGCGGCTCTGGAGGCGGCGATGCGCCCGATGGGAACGCGACTTCACCGTGCCGACCGGCAGATCGAGCTTCTCTGCGATCTGGGTGTGGCTCCAGCCCTCGAGATGCTGCAGACGGACGATCTCGCGCTCCTCGTCGCCGAGCGAGTCGATCGCTGCCCGGACCGCCCACACCTCCTCGATCTGCTCCGCGCCGACGGGTTGCTCGACCAGCGCGGCGTCGCCTGGGTCGGCCGCGTGGAGCGGGTCGGCCGGCCGGCGCTGCTCACGGCGTGCGATGTCGATGGCGGCACGGCGGGCGATCGTGGCGAGCCACGGGGCGAACTCGCGCCCGGGCTCGAAGCGGTCGCCGTAGCGCCAGGCCTGGACGAACGTCTGCTGGGTGGCCTCTGCAGCCCGATCGGCATCGTGCAGGACCCTCAGCGCCACGGTGTACACGAGGCGGCCGTACCGGCCGTACAGGGTCCGCACTGCATCCTCACGACCCTCCGCGAGGGCGCGAGCGAGTCGTGCATCCTCCTCGACGACGTGGGCGGGCCGGAACTCCTGCACGGCGCACCCGAGATTACGTGTCCCGGTGGGGTCGAGTCAGTTACTGACCGAGGGATTCAGGTCGCGCGGGTTCACTCGACCGGGTCGTGGCGGCGCGGCGTCGATCTCGCCCTGTCGCGTCCGCAATGCCTCGACGTAGTCGTCCATGAGCACACGGTCATCGGCATCGAGTGCGAGCCCGGAGACACCGTCGAGGAGCATGTTGTACTCCTTCCACGTCCCGATGAGTGTCGTCACGAGGTCGAAGGTGGCGCGAACGTCCTGCGGCTCCTCCGACTCCGGCACCTGGGTGGGGATCACATGGTTCAACGGCGAGTAGTTCCACACCGCGTTGTTCACGATGTCGTGTGTGACCGAGGAGACGTGCAGGAAGGTCGCACAGAGCCTCACGAGGGCGTCGCGACCGATGGGCTGCCCCTCCGGCAGATACCCCTCATCGTCGTAGAGCCCGGAGGGCAGCATCCGGTCGAGTTCGGCCAGCCACCTCACCACCGACTCATCCTCGGTCACCGACTTCTCATCGGGGTAGTGTCGCCCGACGTACGCCTCCACGTAGTCGAGACAGATCGCCCACAGAGCGAGCCGATCCTCGAGCAAGGGGAGATCGACCGGTGCATCGACCAGCCCGTCCGCCGTCGTGCGGTGATCGGGGTCGAAGTGCGCGACCCGGAACGACGCGAGGACCTCGTCGATCATCGCCATCACCGTGCGATGGTCGTGGCTGAACACGGTGCTGGCAAAGGCACGCGACCCGACGATCTGGAGGTGGGCGACCTGGTAGTTGCCCACCAGGGTCGTGTGGAGTGCCGGATGCAGCAGCCGCCTCAGCGGATGGTCGGGCGGGAGCACGTTCGCGGTCGCGACGGAGAACGGCGTCACATAGCCGAGATGCATCACGGCGTTGTGGAGCAGGGTCGTGAGGTGGGTGTTCAGCCCGCACAACAACAGTCGCCTGGCCAGGTCGAAGGATGGAGATCCGGGCTCGTGGAGCAGGCCCTCGCGCCACACACCCCTCGTCCGCAACTCCCCGTCGACGACGGCGAGGACACCGATGCCACCGGGGGCCAGAAGGCCCGGCCGGGGCGGATAGCCGTCGAACAACCGCATGTCGAGCACGAAGTCGGCGGCGTCGATCTCATTCGGCCGGCCCGTCACCTTCGCGGCGCTCTGCAGGTACAGCGAGAACGGGCTGCTGACAGCCAGAGCGGCGAGGAGGTCGTCGGCCATGAGCTCCGGCGGCGTGCTCGGCGGGGTGTCCCAGGCCTCGCGGAATCGGGAGGGATACACCTCCTCGAGAAGTGCCTCGAGGTCGTCTGGTACCGGGCCGGTCCGGCGCGCCGGGACCCGCGCGAGGAGGGGCCGGAGCCGCGCCACCCGCCGGGCCGCCTTGATCCGCTTCTCGGCGTGCTCCGTGGACGGGTAGTCGGCGGCCTCCAACAGCATTGGCAGGTCCGTGTGCAGGGGACGCGTGTCGATCTGCTCCGAAGCCGGAGTCTCGAGTTCGAACTTCACGTGCTGCTCGAAATCGCTCTTGGTGGCCCGCGCCACCACCCAGCGGTACACGCGAAAGCGCAATCCGGCCAACATGTCGTCCCCCTTCTCAGCGCCGCGCAGCGAGCCGTCGTTCCAGCACCTTGTGTAGCTCCTCGGCCCAGAGAACGAGACTAGCCAGCGCGGCACACGTCATCCATTGGGCCAGGTCGAGTGGCTCCGTGTCGAAGGCGTTGCTGAGGCCGGGCAGATGCACCACGGCCACCTGGAGGAGGGTCGTGGCGAGGATGGCGAGCAGCAGCATCCGGTTGGCGAACGGGTGCACGAATGCGCTCACCGTGCTGGAGCGGGAGTTGAACGCATTGAAGATCTGCGCCAGGACGATGGTGGTGAACGTCATGGTGCGAGCAGTCTCGATGTCACCGGAACCACCCAGCATGCCGCCCTCGAGTTCGAGGTCGAGGGCGATGAGCCCGGCCAGGGCGGCCGTGACACCGACCACGGCAATCGTCGAGATCATCGGCCGATCGACGACCCGCTCCCCCAACGCTCGCGGCGGCCTCGCCATGACCTTCTCCACCGACGGGTCGACTCCGAGCGCGAGCGCCATCGCACTGTCGGTGAGCAGGTTGATCCAGAGGATCTGCGTGGCCAGCAGAGGAACGGCCAGTGAGCCGTCCTCGCTCGCCGCGGTGAGACCCAGTGCTCCGGCGAACACCACCCCGAGGAACATCACGAGCACTTCGCCCGCGTTCGAGGCCAGCAAGTACCGGATGAACTTCTGGATGTTGGCGAAGATCTCGCGGCCCTCGCGTACCGCCCGCAGGATCGTGGCGAAGTTGTCGTCGGCCAGGATCATGTCGGAGGCTTCCTTGGAGACCTCCGTCCCGTTGATGCCCATCGCCACGCCGATGTCCGCCTGGCGGAGAGCCGGCGCATCGTTCACCCCGTCGCCGGTCATGGCGACGATCTCGCCGTCGTCCTGCAGGGTCTCGACGATGCGCAACTTGTGCTCGGGGGCGACACGGGCGAACACGGAGTGCTCGTGGAGCATGCCCCCGAACTCCTCGTCGGTGGCCTCTGACAACTCGCGGCCGGTTCCGGCGGTCAGTTCGCCGGCCGCGATTCCGAGCTGCTCCCCGATCCGCACCGCTGTCCGGGGGTGGTCGCCCGTGATCATCATCACCCGGATCCCCGCATCGTGGGCCTCTTCGATCGCCTGTTGGGCCTCGGGTCGCGGTGGATCGATGATGCCCACGACCCCGAGATGGATCAGATCCCGTTCGAGTTCTTCGTCGCTCAGGCCGTGGGCCTCGTCGACGGGCCGATAGGCCACCGCGAGGGTTCGCAGTGCCCCGTCGGCCAGGCGTTCGATCGAGTCGGAGATCTCGGCCCGAGCCTCGTCGGCGAGGTCGGTGATCTCGCCCCCTGTTCGGATGTGCGTGCACCGTTCGAGCAGCACGTCGGGAGCGCCCTTGGCGACGATCACGAACGGTGAGTCGCCGTCGCCGGCATGGGCGTCACGATTGACCGTGGTCATCCGTTTGCGGTCGGAGTCGAAGGGCACCTCGGCGACGCGCGAGAAGCGGTTCGAGCGGAGATGCTCGAGCCCCAGCTTCCGCTCGGCCACGAGAAAGGCGACCTCCGTCGGGTCGCCGATGACCTCCCAGCCGTCTCCGCCGTCGTCTCTCAGCGTGGCGTCGTTGGCCAGGCTCCCCCCGCCCAGGATCAGCGTCACCTCGTCGAGCAGTGTCTGGTCGGTGACGGGTCGTCCGTCGTGGAGCAGCTCACCGACTGGTTGGTAGCCCGATCCGCTGATGTCCATCTCGGCAGAGGGCGTCACGACCTTGACGATCGTCATCTCGTTCCGCGTCAGGGTTCCGGTCTTGTCGGTGCAGATCACCGACGCGGAGCCGAGCGTCTCCACAGAGGACAGCTTCTTCACGACCGCGTGGCGGGCGGCCATCCGTTGCACTCCGAGCGCCAGAACCACGGTCAGGATCGCCGGCAGACCCTCGGGGACGGCGGCGACGGCCAGCGACACGCCGACGAACAAGGCGTCGAGGACGACGCTCATCGAACCGGTCTCGGACGTGATCAGGATCGCCGCGACGACGATCGCCGCCAACACGATCACCACCAGCCCGAGTGCTCGGCCGAGCCAGTCGAGCTGCTTCTGCAACGGCGTCCGGTCGGGTGCCGCCCCCTGCAGCATCGTGGCGATTCGACCGATCTCGGTGTCCATGCCGGTCGCCACGATGATGCCGCGGGCGCGCCCGCGGGCGACGGCCGTGCCCTTGTAGGCCATGTCCCGCCGGTCGACCAGCTCGGCGTCGGCGCCCACGAGATCGGCCTGTTTCGTCGCCGGTTCGCTCTCGCCGGTCAGCGCCGCCTCGACGATCTGCAGTGCCGCCACGTCGACGAGGCGGCAGTCGGCCCCGACGGCATCGCCCTCTCCCAGGGCGATCACGTCGCCCAGCACCAGTCCGGTCGCGGGGATCGAGTGCATCTCGCCGTCCCGGATCACCGTCGTGTGGGTGGCCGACATGGCCCGCAGTGACTCGACGGCGCGGATCGCCCGCGACTCCTGCCAGTACCCGATGACGGCGTTGAGGACGACGATCAGCACGATGACGATGGCCTCGAGCGGCCACTCCTCGCCGTCGTCGACGGCCCACACGACGAGCGACACGAGGATCGCGACCAGCAGGAGCAGTACCAGTGGGTCGGTGAACTGCTCGAGCATCCGCTTCCACTTGGGAACTGGCGGTGCCTCCTGCAGTTCGTTCGGCCCGTCGCGTTCCAGCCGGGCGGACGCCTCCGCCTCGGAGAGGCCTCGCACCAGGTCGGTGCCGAGGTCCGAGGCGACCGCCTCGGGAGTCTGACTCCAGGGTGTCACGGTGCGGACGTTACATCCGTTGAGTCAGTTGGACTCGAAGCTCGTCACGCCGCCTGTTCGCCCGACGTCCCGCTTCAGGAACCCCCCCTGCGGATACATCCGAGCACAGCCGCGAGGAACTCGCAGCGAGATGAGCGATCATGGGGGCGATGGATCGTGCCGACTCCGAAGAACGCTCTGACGGGGGCACGACCGGCGAATCGCGGCACGACGAACCCGCCCTGCCGGGCCTGGAGGAGTGGGCGCACCAGGGCGGCGAGACGGCCGACCCGACACCGCCGGGTCTCGAAGGCCGCGTGGCCAAACTCACACGGGTGAGCAAGGACCTCCTCGAGGACACGAAACGTAGGTCCGACCGTTGGCGCGATCGGATTCCGGTCCTCGACACCGGCTGGCAGATCTTCGAGCGCGATCGTGACGCGGCCGGGACCCTGCTCGGCAGTGCCCTCGCCCTGCGCCTGTTCCTGTTCTTCGTCCCCTTCCTGCTGCTCCTCGTCGGGCTCGCCGGAATCATCGGGCCGCTCTTCTCGATCGAGAAACCGGCGCGTCACGTCGGGATCGCGGGCGCCCTTGCCGACGACATCGATGCGACCTTCGACCAGAGCTCGCACAGCCCGTGGATCGCGATCCTGATCGGACTCTGGGCGCTGGTGTGGACCGGGCGCTCGCTGAGCCGCGCCTTGATCCTGTCGAGCGCGCTCTCCTGGAGGCTCGGCGGTGGACAGAAGGTCGGCATCCGGCTGGCGGGGACGATCGTCGGGATCCTGTCGGGCTTCGGGCTGGCCTGGACGCTGGTCAACCAGATCCGCCAGAACGCCGGCGTCGCCGTGGTCACGATCTCGTTCGTGACGGTCGCCCTCGTCTACGTCGCGCTGTGGTCACTGCTCTACCTCACGCTGCCCCGAGCCACCTCCGACCCCGGAGCGGCGCTCCCCGGAGCGGCGCTGATCGCGCTCACCGTCACCGGGATGCAGGCGGTGTCGATTCTCTACCTGCCCTCGCGGATCTCCGATGCGTCCTCGGTCTACGGAATCGTCGGCTACGTCGTCGTTCTCCTCGGCTGGTTCTTCATCATCGGGCGCGTGTTGGCGTTCTCGTTCGCCCTCAACGCCGTGATCTATGAGACCTACGGGAGTATTTCGCAGCTCATCTTCGGTCTTCCGGTGATCCGGCTTCTTCCGCGGCGCTGGCCCTTCTTCGTCAGGTACTTCGACCTCGACACCGGGCCCGACGCTCACTCCCCAGACGAGGGTTGACGGCCTGGGTCAGGTGCCGGGAGCGGGGGGCGGCCCCCACTGGTTCGCCTGCGACTCGCTCTGCTGGACGTAGAACACGATCAGGATGATGAACCCGACCAGCGGGATGACACCGAGGAGGATCAACCAGCCGGTCTTGCCCGTGTCGTGGAGCCGCCGGACCGCGATGGCCAGGCTCGGGATGATCACCGCGAGTGCGTACAGCAGGTAGAAGATGTAGAAGATCGACGCCACGTTGCCGAGCACCCCGAGGATCAGCGCAACCGCGAGGTTCACGGCAACGAACCGCCAGAAACCCCCCACCGAGGTACGCCCTCCGAAGTCGGTGTACCGCTGAAATGCGTTGGTGTAGGCAGTGATGAACTGATCCATGTCGACTCCTCGAAGTTGTGCAGACCGTAACGGTCGGTCAGGCTCGGACGGGGGATCTGCCCAGCATCCACGGCACGGGAGGCGCGGACGGGGCAAGATTGCGGGGCTGTTCCGACTCGTCAGGAGGACGAAGTGAAACTCCGGCTCATCCGTATCGGTCTCTCACTGCTGGGCAATGCGCTCGGCCTGTTGATCGCCGCCACCGTCCTCGATGACATGGAAATCGAGGTGGGACCGTTCATCTTCGCGGTCGTCATCTTCAGCGTGCTCAGCTTCATCTTGACACCGGCCATCGAAAAGGCCGGCGAGAAGTCCGTCGACGGCTTGCAGAGCCTGAGTGCCCTCATCTCCACTGCCATCGCGCTGTGGCTCACCGACCTCCTGTCCGACGGGCTGAGCATCGCCGGGATCGGCACCTTCCTGATCGCCACGATCCTCGTGTGGCTCGGCACGGTCGTCATCGGTGTCATCCTCGCCCGGTTCGTGCTCAGGCGGTTCATCGAAGGCTGATCCGTGGCAGCACCCAACATGCTGCTGATCATGATCGCCGCCGACGACACATCCGGCGGCATCCCTGTGTCGCAGCGGGCGAGTGGCTGAGGCGGTTACTCGCCGTCGGTGCAGTCCTTCGGTGCCGTGTGCACCGGTTTGGCGCCTTCCTTCGACGCCGCCTTCTTCGCGAACATCTGCACCGCGAGGTACACCCATGCGGCGCGCAGCGGAAACATCTTGTCCTCGCGGCAGATCCGTTTGAGTTCCTTGTCGGCCTGCTTGCGCCACTCGCCCGCATCGAGTTCACCAGCCCGCATCAGCTGGTACAGCGCGTCGTGCACGAGTGAGCCACGCATGAAGGTCGGCGAGTCGATGGTCGGGCCCGAGGGTCCGTCCCAGGCGTAGCCGGCGTCGAGTTCCAGGATGCCGTCGGCACTCAGCTTCACGAAGGTGCCGATCGCCCGGTCGGCACCCGGCTTCACGTCGGTCTGCACCGACATCGACTCGGTCAGCTGATACTTGTACCCACTCTTGTAGGTGATGCACTGGACCACGATCGTCCCTCCCCGACGTTCTCCCGCTGTCTGTCGTGGCCACGCTAACGCAGTGGCGACAGCGACTCGAGCACGAGGTGGAACTGCTCCTCGTAGTGGACGTCGCCGACGAGCGTGGACGACAGCGACTCCTTCGTCCCGACCACTTCGACCGGGAGGCCGCCATCGGTGAAGTACCAGTCGACCGTGATCTGTTCCCAGTACTCGTCGTCGTCATCGACTCGCAGACGGACATGCTGCACGTCGACGATCTCTCCGCCGACGTCGCGCGTCTCAGTGCCCATGACCTGCCACGTCGGGACGTACCCATCGGAGGCGAGCGTGCACGCCTGCTCCACGACCGGGCGCGGTTCGTCGTCGACGGGCACGACGAGAACGGCCTGGTCACAGCGCAGCTCCTCCTGTTCCGAGCGGCCGTGGAACTCGTGGAACTGGGCACCGTCGGGCGCCAACACGATGCCGTCGACGGTGGAACACAACCCCCACTCGTCCCACCGCTCCTTCAGGGCGTCCCAGCGCACCGAAACCCCGCACCCGTCCGCCACCACGGTCATCGTGGTGGTGTCCGGGTAGTCGTGCCGGGTGCCACCGAGGGCGTCGATCCGCTCGAAACCCTCCGTCGTGAACTCATAGACCCCTGGTGCGGCCAACGGCGCAGGGAGCGGGGGCAGCCTCGTCGTGGTGGTGGTGGTGGTGGTCG
>CBFCWZ010000112.1:0-10630 GCA_965601935.1 uncultured Ilumatobacteraceae bacterium | reverse complement strand
AGTACGCCAAACTCGTCCAAGGCGCCGAAACCGGCGCCATCACCAACACGCTGTAGGTCCGCGATGGTGTCAGACACCGCTTCAGGTTTCCGCTTCAGGTTCTGGCGAACCTGAAGCGCACACCTGCAGCGGTATCGGACACCATGTATCGGACACCTATCCGTCGATCATGGAGCGCCAGTCGGGGTTGTCGGGGGCGTTGGGTTCCCAGCTGCGGATGTAGGTGGTGATGGCCTTGATCTGTTGCGACGTGAGGACGCCGCCGTAGTCGAGGGAGTAGGCGCTCATCTGGCTGCCGGGGATGCCGACGGCGATGAGGGTCTCGATCTGGTCGTCGGTGGCCGACTGCAGGAACTGCTCGGAGTTGAGGGCCGGGCCGATGCCGCCCTCGCCGGTCTGGCCGTGGCACGAGGCGCAGTTGAGCTGCCAGTCGGCCTCACCCTCCTCGGCGAGGTACTCCAGCTGATCTTCCCGTGACTCGTCGCGGTTGGCCGGTTCGAACCAGCGGTACAGCGGGAACACCGCCGCCATGCCGAGCAGCATGATCGCCCCGACCACCATCACCTTGTTGGTGGACTTCTCGAGGTCTTCGTCGGTCGAGTACTCGTAGGTCATGGCTCAGTGGCTCTCGGTCGCGCAGTTGGGTCCGGTGACCGGCTCGTCGATCGTCTCGGTTCCCTTGCTCGGGCCCTCGATGAGTGAGCCGGTGTCGATGTAGATCAGCCCGTCGTCGCCGACCTCGGTCGGGTACAGATCCATGCCGCGGGGGGCCGGTCCGGCACGGAACTCACCCTTCCGGTTGAAGATCGAACCGTGGCACGGGCACTCGAACTGGCCGGACGAGTCGCAGTAGGGGACACGGCACCCGAGGTGGGTGCACTTCTGCGACAGCGCGAGTGTCTCGCCCTCGATGTTGACCAGGTACGCCCTGGCCTGGGGGACCTCGATGATGCCGGTTTCGGGGACCGACTCGGGCGGGACCGACCTGATCTTGCCGCCGAAGCCGCTGGTGGAGCCGGGGCGGATGAGGTCCCACGTGGTCCAGAGACCGGCGGCGGCGATGAGGCCATAGCCGACCAGCCAGATCCTCGAGAGGAACTTCCGCCGGGTGAGTGTTTCGGCCGCCATCAGACTACTCCGTGCCATTCTTCCCAGGGCCAGACCCACGCCCAGTTCGGGCCACGGAACATGAACCCGACGAGCGTGAGAACGATCCAGATGATCATGAAGACCGTGAACGTGTTCACCGCGACCTTGCGGTGGCGAGGCTTGATGAAGCCGCACCGGTCGATGTAGGGCAGCGCCACCAACCCGATCACGATCGTGCCGGGCACGAGGATGCCGGCCACGAGCGGGTGGAAGTGGAACAGCAGTTCCTGGAGCGCCGCGAAGTACCACGGCGCCTTCTCGGGGTTCGGGGTGACCTGCGGGTTGGCGACGTTGTTGAGGGGGGCGTCGAAGAGCACCCCCATCACCATCACGATGAGGAGGATCGCCCCGGCTGCCACGGCGTGACGCACCAGCAGGTGCGGCCAGACCATGACGGTGTCGTCGCGGTCGATCTCCTTGCGTTCACCCGCGACGGGCTTGCCCGGGACCACGCCGAGGACCCGCTTGCCCTCGTTGCTGCTCGGCGCGGGGTCGGTGCCGCCCTTGATCGACACGGGCGTTTCCTCGGGGGTGCCGGATCCGGTGTCGTCAGTCATCGTCGTCCTCCGCACGGGTCTCGAGCATGCTGTCCTTGCGCCAGCGCCAGAGGTGGATCGTGAGGATCAGTACGAGCGTCAGCGGCAGCACCGCCACGTGGAGCACGTAGAACCGGAGCAGGGTGTTCGAGTCGACGGTGGCGCCGCCGAGCAGGATCTCCTTGACCTCCTCGCCGATGAACGGCACGTACGCGGCCATCTCGGTGCCGACCGTGACGGCCCAGTAGGCCAGCTGGTCCCAGGGGAGCAGGTAGCCGGTGAAGGACATGAGCAAGGTGAGCAACAGCAGCACCACGCCGATGACCCAGTTGAACTCGCGCGGCGGCTTGTACGCGCCCCGGTAGAAGACCCGGGCCATGTGGGCCGCGACTGCGAGCACCATGAGGTGGGCCGACCAACGATGGATGTTGCGGATGTACTGGCCGAAGGGGACCTCGGTCTGGATCTCCTGGATGTTCGTGTACGCCGTGGCCGGTGAGGGCACGTAGAAGAACATCAGGTAGATGCCCGACGCCACGAGGCTGCCCAGCAACACGGTGGAGATGACACCGAGATACCACGAGTACCGGAAGTGGATCTCCTTTCGGCGCATCTTGACCGGATAGATGTGCAGCGCGAAGTTCGCCCAGTGACCGGCCGCCCGATCGCGCGGCGTGATCCGCCGCGGCGAGCGGAAGATCGACCTGCCGATCACGCTCGTTCGGGCGTGGTCGACGAGCTTGTCGACCCCGTCCTCATCCGGCTGACGCATCTGCTGATCAACCGGCACCATCGGCATCTCCGACCCCGGGTCGGGTGCCGACGGCTGTTCGTCGTCAGTGACGGTCATGAGGGGACACCAACTCCCTTCCACACGCCCATCGAGAGGGCGTTCGGCGGACAACGCTCGATGCACAGTGCGCAGCGGATGCAACGCTCCTCGTCGAGGAGGAGCGCCGTGCCACCTTCGGGCGAACCGGGCTGCACCTCTTCGGAGGGGATGAGCGAGATCACGTCGACCGGGCACACGTCGGCGCACAGGGCGCAGAGGACGCATTTGTCGACGTCGAGCATGATGTTGGCGAAGCAGCGCAGGCAGCGGGCCGCTTCGCAACGGGCCTGTTCGGGGGTGAACCCGAGTTCCACCTCGGACAGGCCGATACGGCGCCCGGTGTCGAGGGTCGGTACCGACACGCGAGGGGTGCGGTCGTAGCCGTCCTCGAGGCGGTGGAACTGATCGAGCTTGACGAGTACCCCGTCCTCGGGGTCACGCGCAGTGCCGCCGAACGACTCGTGGATGGCCTGGGCCGACCGCCGACCGTCGGCCACGGCGTCGATGAGCGTGCGCGGGCCCTTGGCCGCGTCACCGCCCGACCAGATGTCGGCCAGGTTCGTGGCGCCCGTGTCCCAGTCGATCTGGATCGTGCGGCGGGGGCTGATCTCGGGGCCGTGGTCGCCCAGCGCGTCGAGGTCGATGGCCTGGCCGATCGCCAGGATGACGGTGTCGGCCTCGTAGACCTTCTTGTCGCCCTCGTCGAAGACGGGGGCGAACCGCCCTTCTTCGTCGAACACCGACGTGACGCCGGTGGTCTCGATTCCGGTGACCTTGTTGTCGTCGAGGAGGATCTGGGCGGGACCACGGCGGGGCACGAACGTGATGCCCTCGTGTTCGGCCTCTTCGACCTCGAAGTCGTGCGCCGGCATCTCGTGGCGGGCCTCGAGGGAGATGACGGTCACCTCGCGAGCACCCGCTCGGGCGGCCGTCCGGGCGACGTCGATCGCCTCGGTCATCGAGGAACGCTGTTCGGCAGTTTCGTCAGTGGCGTCGGCCTGGCTGCCGTACTCGGAGGCTCGCAGGGCGGTGCGGGCGGCGTCCATGGCGACATCGCCGCCACCGATCACGACGACCCGTTCTCCGACCTCCACGGCGAAACCGCGGTTCATGTTGATGAGGAACTCGATCGCCTTGAAGACCCCGTCGCCCTCGGCGCCCCCGATGTCGAGACCCCGGCCGAGCGTGGCCCCGATCCCGAGGAAGATGGCGTCGTGCCGTTCCCGGAGCTCGGCGAGGGAGACGTCCTCACCCAGCTTGGTCTCGTACTCGACTTCGACCCCGAGGTCGAGGATGGCCTGGATGTCGGCGTTGAGCACGTCGCGGTCGAGGCGGTACTCGGGGATTCCGAGCCACATCGCACCGCCGAGTTTGTCGGTCGCTTCGTAGACCGTGACCTTGTAGCCGAGACGGCGCAGGTCGTGCGCGCACGCCATGCCCGCGGGGCCGCCGCCCACGATGCCGATGCTCTGTGGACGCTCGTCGGCCGGAGGCGCGGCGACCTTCGAGGTGGACGTGTCGTTGCCGGTCTCGGGGCCGTACTGCTCGGTGACGAAGCGCTTCAGCGCGCGAATGGCAATGGGACGGTCGATGGCGCCACGGCGGCAGGCGTCTTCACACGGCGCCGCACACACGCGGCCGCAGACGGAGGCGAACGGGTTCGGCAGGCGGGCGGTGAGGTAGGCCAGCTCGTCGTTGCCGTCGGCGATGGCTGCGACGTACATGCCCGCGTTGGTGTGTACCGGGCACGCGGCGAGACAGGGGATGTTCTCGTCGTAGTAGGCGAGTTCGTCGACCATCAGATGCGGTCTTCCCTGTGGGCATACCACAGCGCCCAGATGCAGCCGACGAGGCCGGCGATCCACAGCCCGCTGGCGATGAGGTCCTGTGCCTCACGGGGCAGGTCGATCACGGCGTCGAACTCGAGCACCTTGGCGGGGACCCACGTCGTGAAGAAGATCGTGGCGACGACGATCACACCGGTCTTGAGCCAGGAGTCGAGCCACGGCATCGTGCGGCGATCGTGAGCCCCGACGATGCGCGGACCGAGCACGAGCAGGATCCCGCCGAGGGCGATCAGCATCGCCGCGATGTACATCATGTCGGCGAACTCGGGCAGCGAGGTTCCCGCCACCGGCCCGGTGGTCTCTGGCTGGCCGCCCTCGACTTCGGGAACGGCGAACCCGGACTGGATGTAGGCGATGACGGCGTCGATGTCGGCGTCGGAGAGGGTCGACTGAGCGGGCATCACGCTGTCGTAGGTCTCGCCGTTGACCTCGATCGGGCCGGTCAGGCCGTTGCGGATGACGTCGGCGACGTAGTCGGCGTCGTCGACGTGGGGGTTGTCGATCAGCGGGGGGAACTGGCCGGCGAGCCCGGTGCCGCCCGGTTGGTGACAGCTCGAGCACACCGCGTTGTAGACGGCGGCACCTTCGCTCAGGGTTTCGTCGCTGGGTCCTGCCTGGACCAGGGCCGGGCCGGCGAGGAGGGCACCGAACACGAGGGCCATGGGTGCCCACCTGAGCCGGCGTCCGCCTCGACGGTTCGGTTGTCTGGGGGGCGACCCATGGTGCTCGTCGTTCATCTGACTCCTTGCGCCGCGGAGAGAACGTTCACCGAATTGTTCCGTTCTATAGTGCTCCCGAGAAAGGGACCTAGGTCCCTAGAGGCCCAATGTTAGGACATTGAAGTGTTGTGCAACGCCGAGCACCTCTCGGCGGCTGAGGAGGAGGAATCTTGACGACTGCCGACGAGGGCGCCATGTCCGCTGACCCGGCGACAGCCGAAGAGGAAGAGCACTTCAAGCCGACCGGGACGATCTTCATCCTGGTGCTCTTCGTCGCCACGCTCATCCTGCTCTGGGCGTCCGTGTTCGTGATCCTGCTCTCGCGGGGTGTCACGCTGTGACCGACACGCTCACTCCTCCCGAAGGGGATGCTCCCGAGGACGACCTCGAGATGGGGATGGATCCGTGGGAGACCAACTGGATCCGCTTCTCCGTTCTCCTGGTCGTCGCATTGCTCGCCGCGGTCACCGTGGCCGGCTTCGCGGCCGGCTTCCAGCTACCGGGCGACGAGGGTCAGGTCGACCCGCGTTCTCTCACCGAATCGCCACCGTGGGATGCCCCCGGCGTCTACGAGATCGGCGAGGGCCAGTTCGAGGCCTACATCATCGGCCAGACCTGGAGCTTCGCTCCGGCCGAGATCGTCCTGCCGGTGGGTGCCGAGGTCGACATGTACATCACCTCGCCCGATCTGCAGCACGGTTTCAAGGTCCTCGACACGAACATCAACGTCATGGTCGTGCCCGGCCAGGTGAGCAAGCTCAAGTTCGAGTTCGACGAGGTCGGCGAGTTCCCGTACATCTGCACCGAGTACTGCGGCCAGGGCCACGCCGCCATGTTCGGCACCGTCAAGGTGGTGTCCGAGGCCGACTACGAGGCCCAGGCCGGCGACGCAGCCGATGCCGACGCAGAGGCCGCTGACGACACCGAAGCCGACACCGAGGAAGAAGGGGGCGACGAATGACGCTGACCGATCCGCAGACCACGGCGAGCGAGCAGCCGCCCCGCGAGATGACCCGCGAGGAGAAGCGGTTCATCGGCGCCCACCTCTTCGTCGCCATCGTCGCCCTCGGTGTGGGCAGCGCCTTCGGGCCGCTGCAGGCCCTCGAGTTCTCCGGTGTCGACCTGTACCAATACATCGAGCCGCTCTTCAAGAGCTACTACCAGGGCCTCACCATCCACGGTGTGCTGAACGCATTGGTGTGGACGACCTTCTTCATCGTCGGCTTCACCTGTTTCACCACCATCAAGGGCCTCGGTCGCCCGCTGAGCAAGCCGATCATCAACAAGGTCGGCTTCTGGACCATGGTCGTCGGCCTGGTGATGGCGGCCGTGCCGATCCTGCTCGACCAGGCGACCGTCCTCTACACCTTCTACCCGCCGCTGAAGGCCAGTTGGGCCTTCTACCTCGGCCTCACTCTCGTCGTGGTCGGCTCGTGGATCGAGGGCCTCGGCTTCTACATCACGCTGCGCGACTGGCGGCGGGAGAACAAGGGCGTCCGGTCCCCGTTCATCGCCCTCGCCGGCATCATCAACGCGGCGATGTGGCAGATCGCCACGCTGGGCATCGCCATCGAGATCCTCACGATGCTCCTGCCGTGGGCGTTCGGCTGGACCGACGGCACCGACCCACGCCTGGCCCGAACCTACTTCTGGTTCACCGGCCATCCGCTCGTGTACTTCTGGCTGCTGCCCGCCTACATCTCGTGGTACGCGATGTTGCCCAAGCAGGTCGGCGGCAAGATGTTCTCCGACTCACTGGCCCGCCTCGCCTTCTGGCTCTTCCTGATCGTCTCGGTGCCGGTCGGCTTCCACCACCAGTTCGTCGACCCCGGCGTCCCCCAGACCTGGAAGTGGATCCACGCCATCCTCACCTACGGGGTCTTCCTCCCGTCGATGATGACGGCGTTCACGGTGATCGCCTCGCTCGAGTACGGCGCCAAGAAGAACGGGGGTACGGGTCTCATCGGCTCGGTCAGAGCACTGCCATGGAACGACCCGTCGGTCACCGCCCAGCTGCTGGCCGGCATCTTGTTCATGTTCGGCGGCATCGGTGGTCTCACCAATGCCTCCTACAACATCAACCTGGTCATCCACAACACGGCCTGGGTACCCGGCCACTTCCACCTCACCGTGGCAACGGCGGTGACGCTCTCGTTCATGGGCATCACCTACTGGCTGGTGCCGTTCCTCACCGGGAGGAAACTCTGGGGGCCGAAGGTGGCCCTCGCCCAGGCGTGGACCTGGTTCGTGGGCATGATCATCTTCTCCAACGCGATGCACATGCTCGGCCTGCTCGGCGCACCTCGCCGCACACCGCTCGGGGAGGCGCTCTACACGCCCGACGAGTGGAACGGCCACCTGCTCCGAGTGTCGATCGGCGGGGTGATCCTGTTCATCTCCGTCATCTTGTTCCTCGTGGTGATGTACAAGACGGTCCGTCAACCCGCCGCCGACGCTGCCGACGTGCCCGAGCCTCCCATCGCGGAGTCGATCCGGGACCCGCAGCTCACGCCGGTGTGGCTCGACCGCTTCAAGCCGTGGCTGATCGCCGCCGGGGTGCTGCTGGTGCTCGCATACGGGCCGCAGCTGGTCGATCAGATCATGAACATGGACTTGAACAGCCCGGGTACTGATTTCACACCCTGGTGAGTGACGAGACCGAGGAGACGGTCCCGGGCGAGTCCCGGGTCGTCCCCCGTCTCGAACGCCTCACCTACACCGCGGAGGCCCCGGTTCGCCGCCTGGTCGGTTCGAACCGCCTCAACCCGTTGCCCCACGCCGGCACGATCAGCATCTTCTTGCTGATCGTGGTGGTGGTGACGGGGATCTACATCACGCTCTTCTTCTCCTACGGCTTCGAGGAGTCGTACGAGTCGGTCGAGCGGATGAAGGACCATCCGATCCAGAACCTCGTGCGGACACTGCACCGCTACTCCTCGGCGGGCCTGGTCGTCACGACACTCGTCCATGCCTGGCGCATCTTCGTCGCCGGCCGATTCCGGGGGCCGCGACGTTGGCGCTGGACCACCGGGATCGTGTCGCTACTGATCGTGTGGCTGGCCGGTGTCACCGGCTACTGGCTCGTGTGGGATCGCCGCGCCGAGGCTCTGAACGAGGCCACGATCGCCACCTTCGGCGGGATCCAGCAGGTCACCGACTTCTACGTCCGTGACGTGCTGGGCTCCGGGGCGGGCAGCGGCTGGTCGGTGATGTTCGTGATCTGGCTGGCCCACCTGCTGCTGACCGTGGTGATCGGCTGGTTCCTCTGGCGTCACGTGCGCCGCTCCAAGCTACGGATCATGCCGCCCCGACACTGGATGCTGGCGATGGGGGGAGCGCTCCTGCTGGCCTCGCTCGTGCTTCCCGCCGATCTGCTCGACCCGGTCGACGGGAGCCGCCTCGTCGGGAGCATGCCGATCGACCCGTTCGTGCTCTTCCTGCTGCCTCCGATGCTCAACGGGTGGGCGTGGATCGCCATCGGGGTCTGCACAGTGCTCCTGATCCTGGCGATGGTGCTGCCCCACGTGCTGTCCCGCGAGGTGCCCGTGGTACGGGTGATCGAGGAGGAGTGCACCGGCTGCGAGCTGTGTGTCATCGACTGCCCCTACGAGGCGCTGTCGATGCAGGTCCGGTCGACGGCGAGCGAGGAAGACGGCACACAGCCGCTCCGGCCGATCGCCGTCGTCGACGCCGAGGCGTGTGTGGGCTGTGCCATCTGCCTGGGTTCGTGTTCGTTCGGCGCGCTGGCGATGCCGGGCGAGGACCCACTCGAGTCCCTCGACCCGGAGGGCACGCGGATCGTCCTCGCCTGTCGGCGCCACGTGGCCACCAGCGGGCTCGATGTCGTCGCCCTGGAATCCGAGTCCGACTCCCCGGTCTCGGTGGTCGAGGTGACCTGCTCGGGAATGATCCACGCCGGGACGGTCGCCTCCCTGCACCAGGCCGGTGCCGACGGTGTGCAGGTGGTCGGATGCGCGCCGGGCGACTGCGCGTACGGCCTCGGCAACGTGATGATCGCAGAACGTCTCGGCGGCACGCGTGCCCCTCACGTGGCACGCCGCTGGGAAGGCGTGGCCTCCGAGGACTTCGTGGCCCCCACCCAGTTGCGCCACGCCATCGAAGCCCCCGACGAACACCCGGCCGCCGCTGATGACGACCCGCCGCGCGGTCGACGCCTCGTGGCGGCGGGCGTCCTCGTCGTGGTGTCGGTCGTCGCGATCGCGCTCGCCACCCTGGCGCCGTTCCGCGGCGACCCTGACGAGGCCGCGGTGCGGGTGCTCGTCGACCACACCCCGGGCCGCCCGCTCGAGGGGCAGGAGCAGCCATCCGGCGAGCCCGGCGACGGCGTGGTCGTCGAGGTGAGCCGCAACGGCGAACTGATCGGCTCGGAGACGGTGTCCGACGCCGGGACCGCTGTCGGGATCGTCGACGTCGACTTCGAGCCCGGTCCGGGGGATCTCACGGTGTCACTCGTCGAAGGCGGCGTCGCGAACGACTTCGCGTCGGCGCCGGTGGCCCCCGATGCGGGCGATCGGATCGTGGTCGAGGCTGTCGACGTGCCGCCGGAGCCGGGCATCTCGGAGGGCAAGGCGGTGTTCGCCGACCGCAGCCTCGGGGGGTGCGGCGTCTGCCACAGCACCCAGCGCGGCGACGACGGGGTCGGGCCCTCGCTCTACGGCATCGGCGACACCGCGGTGACCCGCGTCGACGGGATGAGCGCGGAGGAGTATCTCCGCGAGTCGATCCTCCATCCCGACGAGTACATCGTCGAGGGGTACCGCGCCGGTCAGATGCTCCCGACCTACAACGAGCGGCTGACACCTGCCGACGTGAACGCCCTGATCAGTTACCTGCTGTCGCTCCGTGACGAGTCCGGAGACTCACGCGAGGATGGGGAGTGATGTCGGATCGTTTCAGCTCAGGCCTCGGGGAAGATCTCCTCGGTTCCGGGGTCGTCGACGCCGTCGACGGTCTTGGTGCCCCGGAGGGTCCCATCGTCCTCGACGGCGTAGACGGCGCTTCCGCTGGCGTCGAAGCCGACCTCGTCCAGGGTCTCCCACTCGACGGTGAAGACGTCACCGTCGAGCACCCCGACACCCTGCTGGATGGCCGCGGTGATGAGCCACTCGACGACGTAGGTGCCGTCACCCCCGACGGTGGCGTCGTCGGCGGGTTCGATGATGGCGGTTCCCGTGTACTCGGTGCCGTGGGGGTCGATGCCGTTGACGGTGTAGACGCCGATGATGCCGGTGCCGTCCTCGACGCTGCCGGGCTCGATGACGCACCCGCCGAGAGCGATTCCCCCGGCAAGGGCGAGGGTCAGCAGTCGGCGGGGGGAGCGCAGGTTCACGTCGATGACGGTAGCGACGACTGGCGGATTCCCCGATGGGCGAAGGTCCTCACTGCCGTTCTCGTCCTCGTTGCCCTGGGAGCGATGGCGTTCGCCATCTTCCAGCCGGTGACCGTGCTGCCCCGTTACCGGCCCTCGCCCGGGTACGCCCTCACCGATTCGGCCGGTGAGCGGTTCACCAGCGAGGACGCCCGCGG
>CBFCWZ010000111.1:0-10666 GCA_965601935.1 uncultured Ilumatobacteraceae bacterium | reverse complement strand
GTTCATCGACGCCACCGAGTCCCTCGCCTCCCAGCTCGAGGTCTGATGGTGTCAGACACCGCTTCAGGTTGCGCTTCAGCTTGGGACCAGAGGTGCAGTTCGGAGCAGGTGACACGTGTCTGACACCACGAGGGTGCAAATCGCTGGTTGTCGCGGCAACGTGGGGGGATGGAGCGGTTCGACCTTGCGGTGATCGGTGGCGGGCCTGCGGGTGCCGCGGCTGCCATCCAAGGGGCCCGGCAGGGCGCCCGGGTGATCGTGTTCGAGAAGGGCGCCCACGGCCGCGACAAGGTCTGCGGCGACGGCCTCACTCCCCGGGCGGTCGGAGCACTCGACGAATTGAAGATCGACCTCGCCGACGCCCATCACATCCGTGGCCTGCGGATGATCGCCGGCAAGAAGGTACGCGAACTCGACTGGCCGACCACCGACCGATTCCCGAACCACGGTGCGGTGTGGCCCCGGCGCCGACTCGACGCAGCCCTCATCGACGCCGCGGCCGACGCCGGAGCCGAGGTCGTCTTCGAAGCTGAGGCGACCCCTGTCCTGGAAGGTGACCGGGTCGTCGGTCTCACTGCAAAGGTGGACGGATCCACCCGCGAGGTGCGCGCCGGTCTCACCGTCGTCGCGGCCGGCGCTCCCGGTGCCGTCGCCCGCATGCTGGGCGCCGACCGGGTCGACGACGAGCCGTACGGCTTGGCGATCCGCACCTACGCCGAGACCCCCCGTCATGACTCCGGGCACCTCGAGGCGTGCCTGTCGATGCACGACGAGCACAACAATGCGGTCCCCGGCTACGGCTGGATGTTCCCGGCCGGCGACGGCACCGTCAACATCGGGGTGGGCGCACTGTCGACAATGAAGGGCTTCAAGAAGCTCAACCTCAACAAGCTGATCGAGTTGTACCGCACCCAGGTCCAGGACGACTGGGATCTCGGCCCCAATCTCGAGCGGCCCCGCGCCTGGCGCCTCCCCATGTCGACACAGCGACGTCACGGACCAGGATGGGTGGCGATCGGTGACGCCGCCGGGCTCATCAACCCGATGAACGGGGAGGGCATCGACTACGGCCTCGAGTCGGGGATGCTCGCCGCCGACCTGTTCATCGCCGACCCGGCCAGCGCCCCCGAGCGTTACGACGAACTCGTCGGCGAACGCTTCGACGCCTTCCTCCGTACGGGTCGCCGGTTCTCGTTCCTCATCGGCCATCCATGGATCCTCAAGCCCGGGCTCCGGTTGTCGGTCAGCACCGATGCCATTGCCAACATCACCCTCGCGGTGATGGGCAACCTCGTCGACAACACCACTCCGGGCGCGGCGGGACGGGTGATGTCCCTCGCCGACAAGACACTTGCCGCTGCCGACCCAGTTCTTCGCCGCACCCGCGCCGCGGCCTGACAGCCGGCCGGAACCACCCGGGGATACCGTCGGCGCCATGACGCAAAGGACCTTCGTTGCCGCGGCGACCACGATGCTGCTCGTGCTGGGTGCCTGCGGTGGGGGAGATGACGAGACCGGCTCGATCGAGGAGTGGTGTGCTCTCGGGTCGACCCTCGACGAGGTGAACGACGCGATGAGCAGCGCCGACTTCACCGACCCGGTCGAACTCGAGGCCGCGATGTCCACCCTCGGCGATGCGCTCGACGAGATGGAGAGCGCGGCGCCAGAGGAAGTCGACGAGCAGGTCGACGTGTTCGTCCAGGGCAACCGCGACTTCATCTCCGAGTTCGATGAAGTCGGCTACGACCCCAGTCGGGTGGACGGGAACGCAGCCGCAATTGCGATCGAGACGTACACGCCGGTCGCCGTCGAACTCGACACGTTCACGGCCGGCGAGTGCGACGACCCGTTCGTCCTGTTCGACGAACAGATCGACGGCACCGGCGAAGCCGGAGGAGGAGCCGAGGGCGAATCGACCGTCAGCTCGACCACCGAGCTGGACTTGGTCGACGCCGGCGACTCCGGGAACCGCATCCGCCTCGACGCCCTCCCCGAACAGGGCGCCACGTGGGTGGGTGAGATGCTCGTCGATGTCACACTCGGGGTGAACGGCGAGTCCAACGACACGCCGTCGTCGATCGTCGAGATGACGATCGAGGTCGTCGAGACGGACGACGACGGGTCGTACACGGTTGCGAGCGAGGTCACGGGTGTGCGGACCGCCCCTTCCGATGACATCGACGAGGACGTGCTGGCCGAGTACGAGCCCCGTGCAGCGACGATGATCGGAACCACCAACACATGGACGGTCGATGCCAGCGGAAACGTCGGCGAGGTCACAGCCGCCTACCCCGACGACCTCGACCCCACCCTGACCGAGGGCCTCGAGATCGGTGACCGCGCCTCCGATCAGCTCACGGTGCCGCTCCCCGACCAGCCGGTGGGGATCGGAGCGACGTGGACCACGGCCCAGTCGACCGACCTGAACGGTGTCCAGTCGAATCTCACCACCGAGTACGAACTCGTCGACGTCGCCGACGACGTGTTCACGCTCGCATGGACGACGACCCAGAGCCTGTCCGTCGCCGATGGCGAAGCCACCGGGAGCGGCTCGCTCCGCCAGCAGATCGGGGGCCTCGCACCGATCGAGAGCAGCACCGAGAGCGATGGAACCTACGAGGTGGCCGAGGAGGACGGCTCCGTCACCTTCCTCCGGATCACCACCTCCGCCACCGTCGTCGAACTGCGCTGAACCTGCAACACGTGTCTGACACCTGTTGCAGGTCAGTCGATGTCCTGGCGGCCGAGGCGCCAGGCACCGAGTGCGACGAACGCGGCGGCGGCGAGCAGGGGGACCACGATTCCGGTGAGTTGGGTGGCGCCGGCGAGATCGACATCGGCCCCTGTCCGCTCGCTCAGGATCGAGCGGGTGTAGCGCAGGATCGTGAAGCGGGCCACGCCGGTTCCGGCAGCGGAGACGAAGCCCTCCCAGATCAGGATGTAGGCCAATCCCCAGACGATGAAGCGGCGCAGAGAGATCCCGAAGAACGTGAACAGCGCGGTGTAGCCCACGAGCCCGACGAGGCCGGCCAGGATCGTGGCGACGACGAGATCCCCGCCGAAGCCGGTGAGCGCAGCCCCGAGTGAAACGGGCACGAGCGTCACCGGGGCGGACAGGGTGAGAGCGGCAGCCGCGGCACCGACCACGACCGGCCACCGGTCCATCGGGCGCAACCAGAGGTAGACGAGGGTCTTGTCGTCGCGCAGATCGCCGATGGCTGCACCGCCGAACACGAGTGCAACCACCGGGAGCACCAGGCCGAGCCCCAGACCGGCGACGAGATCGACCGCGTCGCCCAGCCCCGCCTCCTCCGCAGCTCCGAGGGCGGCTCCCGCCACCGTCGAGATCAGTGCCAGCAGCGTGAGCGCGATCAACCGCCCGCGGCTGATCAACTGGCGCAGCACGACGCGGTACACGAGGGCCACCGCCCGGCCCGCCGGCACGGAACGTGCGGTCGTGGTCGTGCTCATCGTCCGTCCACGAGGTAGCGGAACACGGACTCGAGATCATCGTCGAGTGGCTCGACCTCCGTGAGGCGCACACCGAGGTCGACGGCGACGGGGGCGACCTGCCGACCGAAGGCATCGACGTCAGTCGTGTCGACCACGATCCGCCGCCCGTCGAGCGAGACCGCCTCGACCAACCCGCGTTCGAGCAGTGCCGACGCGAGGCGTCTCGGCTCGTCGCTCCCGAGCCGGATGCGGTGAGGGCGGTCGTCCATCAACTCGCGCAGATCGCGGTAATCGCCACGGGCGACCAGGCGACCCTGTGCGATCACCAGCACGCGGGAACCGATCCGGGCGACCTCGTCGAGCACGTGGCTCGAGACGAGAACGCACCGCCCCTCGTCACCGAGGGAATGGAACAGCGCGATCAGCGACCGTCGCTGAACGGGATCGAGACCCGCCAACGGTTCGTCGAGGATCATCACCTCAGGGTCGTTGACGAGAGCTGCGGCCACCTTGACGCGCTGGCGCATGCCTTTCGAGAACTGGCCGACCGGCTTGTCACCGACGTCGTGGAGGTCGACCTGTTCCAGTGCTCGACGGGAGCGGCCCACCGGATCGTCGACGGCATGAGTGCGCGCCGCCACCTCGACGAAACCACTCGCGGTCAGGTGGTCGAACAGGGCATCCTGCTGCGGCACGAGGGCGATGCGTCCGCGCACCGAACGGTCGGACCGCGGGTCCACGCCGAGAACGCGAACCGCACCGCGGGACGGCGGCGTGAGGCCGCAGAGGATGCGGAACAGAGTCGACTTGCCGGCTCCGTTCGGGCCGAGGAGGGCAGTGACCCCACCGTCGATGGCGAGGCTCACGTCGCTCACCGCCACCACCGAACCGAAGAATTTCGACACCCCGTCGACCACCACCATGCCGTCGAGCTGCATTCCAGGGGATGGCAGGGGCGCGTCGGGGTCCGGCGGGGGGAACGTCGGCGGGGGTAGCGGAGCACTCATCGCGCCACCACCAGCTGCGAGTAGCGCCAGGCGACAACCGCCAGGCCGCCGAGCGTCCAGGCCACGTTGGCCGCGAGTACGGCCCACGTGGCCAGTTCGGGGTAGTCCCCGGCCTGGCCGAAGATCCGGTAGACCAGCTCGTACGACATCGAGAACACGTCGATGAGACGCCAGTTCGGTGACAGTTCTGCGGCCTCCACCAACGCGGCAGCCAGTGCCGGCATCGTCATCGCGACCAGCACGACCCCGATCGCGGCGAACGCGCGACGGTCGGTGAGGCTCGATGCCGCCATCGAGACAGACGTCAGCGCCCCCGACACGGCGAACCCGGAGAGCACGATCCGAACGAGCGCGACCAGCCACTCCCCGGGGCCGTCGGGGCCGACCCCCTCGATCGTGTAGCCGGCCAGGAGCAGCAGAGGTGGGAAGACGGTGACGAGGGCGAGGGTGACGGCGACCGCCACCCCCTTGGCGGCGAGGTAGGTCGATCGGCGGAGCGGTGTCGACAGATAGAGCGCCAGCATCCCGTTGCGACGATCGGACACGAGTACCTCGGGCGCCACGAGGGCGGCGAAGAGCACGATCACCAGGGTGATGAACGCGTAGTAGCCGGGATAGTCGGCGACCTCTTGCGGGTCGAGGATGTCGCCGACGAGGACAGCCAGCCCGACGAACACGACGGCAGGGAGGTAGGCGAGCACGATCGTCGTGACCGGGAAGACCTTGTAGCGGGCGAGGCGACCGAGCCCGAGTGTTGCGCGCACGCTCTGCCAGGCGACGCTACGGATGGCCCCTGCGACACCTGAGCGGCTGCCTTCGTATCGCTGGAAGCCGCTGGCGACGATCTGGGCGTCGCCGCTCATGGTCCGCTCTCCTGAGCCCGCGAGTCCTCGGCGAAGAGGTCGTCGAGCGACCGTCGCCGCGGTGCCAGCCGGCGGATCCGGGCATTCGACTGGGCGACTGCCCGTGCCGCCCCGTCGAAAAGGTCGTCGTCGGGACGGCCGGCCAGCGCCAGCACGGTCCCCTCGCGTGTGATCCGGACCCCATCGGCGGAGAGAACGGCGACCACCTCCTCGATCGCACCGGGCCGATCGGTGATCTCCACCAGTTCGAGTTCGACGCCCCCGCCCGTGCCGGCCAGTTGGTCGAGAGAACCCTGCGCCACGAGCCGGCCGGCATCGAGCGCGACGACGTGATCGCAGACCCGCTCGACCTCCTCCAACACATGAGAGGACAGCACCACGTCGATCCCGAAGTCGCGCTGGACCTGCACGATGATGTTGAGCATCTCGTCGCGCTGTACGGGGTCGAGGCCGTCGGTCGGTTCGTCGAGCACGATGAGGCGCGGGTCGGCGGCGATCGCCTGCGCCAGCTTCACCCGCTGACGCTGACCGGTCGACATCGTGCCGAGGGCGCGGAAGCGCTCCTCGCCCAGCCCGACCAGGTAGAGCGAGTCACTGGCCCGGCTGCGGGCCTCGTCACGGGGCAGGCCCTTCACCTCGGCGAGGTGGTGGACGAAGTCGTAGGCCTGCATGTCGTCGGGGAGCACGTTGCGCTCCGGGCCGTAGCCGATCTGGGCACGCAAGGTGGGGCCATCCGGCCCGGGGTCGAGCCCGAGCACGCGGATCGACCCGCTGCTCGGTCGGAGGAGACCGAGCATCAGGGAGATGAGAGTGGTCTTCCCCGCTCCGTTGGCACCCACCAGCCCGGTGATCCCCGACGGAACCGACAACTCCAACCCGTCGAGGGCGCGCGTGGAGGGGAACTCCATGACCAACGCGTCGGCCTCGATGATGTGAGCCACCCGACAACTCTGACACGGTGGTGCCACGACGGAAGGGAAAGCAGAGATGGAAGTCGTTCATCTGCCCGGCACGGCGAGCGCCGACGAGATCCACGAGGTGCTGGCCCGCGACGCCGCGCTCGTCATCGACGACCTCGCTGATCACGACACGATCGATCGCATCAACACCGAGATGGCGCCGTACGTCGAGGCCACGCCTCCCGGCAGCGACGACTTCACCGGCCGCAACACCCGCCGCACCGGTGCGTTGATCGCCCGATCGGAGACGAGCCGACAGCTGGTGGCCCACCCCACGATCCTGGGAGTGGCCGGCAAGCTGCTGCACAGGGCCAAGGCCTTCCAGCTGCATCTCACCCAGATCATCGCGATCGGCCCCGACTCACCGGGGCAGTCGATCCACCGCGACCAGTGGGCGTTCGACTTCTACGAGTTCCCCGCCGACTACGACGTGCAGTGCAACACCATCTGGGCGCTCACCGACTTCACCGAGGAGAACGGGGCCACGCGGGTGATCCCCGGGAGTCAGGCCTGGGAGAACCGCCTCGACCACTCGGCCGACGAGACCGTCCCAGCGACCATGACGAAGGGCTCCTGCCTCGTCTACACCGGCAAGGTGTACCACGGTGGCGGCGAGAACCGCACCGACGAGACCCGCATGGGTCTGAACATCACCTACGACGTGGCCTGGCTGCGCCAGGAGGAGAACCAGTACCTGTCGGTTCCCCGCGCGGTCGCGGAAACCCTCGACGACGATCTACTCCGGCTGATGGGTTACCAGATCGGCGCCTACGCGCTCGGCTACATCGACGACGTCCGCGACCCGCTCGAAGCCATTCGCGGCGGCACCGGCGAGATGAGCATGCGAGCACACTGACGAAGCGGCGTCGGACCCGCTTCGCCTCTGCGCTTGACCTTCTCGGAGTCGGGCGGCGTGAGTCCGTGGGTTCAGGAGTCGGGTCGGACGCGCCCGGCGGGCATCCAGTTGGTGCCGGCCGTCTCGTCGATACGCCGGATCAAGCGGTCGTCGACCGGCTCGACCAACTCGATCAGGCGCTCGGTGTGCACCGCACCGAACAGCTCCCAGCAGGGAATCGTGAGCTGATCGAGTCGGTCCTCGAGTTCCTGACGGAGGCGGATCCCCTCCTCGTTCACGACGCCGTGCTCGGCGAGCCCGCGCTGTTCGAGCTTGCGGTACGCCGCGTCCAGTGCCGCGTCGTCGGCGCCGCGGCTGCGCGGGATCCAGTCGCCCTCGTACGATCGCCAGGCATTGTCGAGGATGCCGGCCATGTCGCCGTCGAGATCTTCGGCGACCTGGATCGCGAAGTGGGTGTCGCCGCGCCACTCCCGCAGGCAGTTCAGGGCCAGCCAGGCGGACAGCAGCTGGTCGTCGGGGCGCGGCCAGTCCCGATGGGCGGCGAACAGCACCCTGCCCGACGACGAGAGGGAGTCGGCCACCTCCCACAGTGGCTCCGCCATCGCCGCGAGCTCGTCGCAGATCTCGGGCACGTACGTGTGGAGGCCGTCCACCACCGCGGCATCGCGTGCAGCAGCAGCGGCCTCGAACGTGGTGTGCTCGCGACACAGATCGAGCGAGAGGTCGATGAAGGCGGGACTGATGCTGTAGAAGCTGGCCGCCACCGCCTGATTGCCGGCACCGGCGAGTGGAGCCGCCCGCGTGACCACGTAGTAGCCGAGCCCGTCGGGCACGCCGAGGGCGGCATAGTTGGCGACACCGGTCGGGTCCCAGAAGATCCACCCCACCATCCGGTGCGAGACGAAGGCGGCACGACGGCTGAGACTCATCCAGTCGGTCATGTGTTCATTGAAGTTCGAACGGCGGTGGACTGTCAACGGACATCTGAGAGCCACACTCGCACAATTGAGAGCGCGCGACTATTGTCGAATCCGTGCCGTCGAAGAAGTCGAAGAAGGCGACGAGCGGTGGCGTCGACGGCCGACGCCTGCGCCGCGAGCGCGGGCGCGACGCGGTCATCGACGCTCTGTTCGAACTGCTGCTCGAGGGCAGCCCGACGCCCAAGAGCGACGAACTGGCACGGCGCGCGGGGGTCTCCGAGGCCTCGGTCTTCCGCTACTTCGACAGCCTCGACGACCTCTACCTGAGGGCCTTCCAGGCATTCCAGGAGCGCTACGCACCCCTGCTCACGATTCCGAAGGTGGGGCAGGGAACGAGAAGGGAACGGATCGCCGGATTCGTGAGGGCGCGTATCCGCTACTACGAGGCATCGGCACCCATCCTCGCCGCGGGACGTTCGCGGGCGATCCACATGGGTCGCCCCGAGATGATGTCGCCGTGGCGCGACCTGCGCACGGACCAGGTGCGTCGGCAGTTCGGCGCGGAGTTGTCCGGGTCGTCTGCCACCCGAGCGACCGACCTCGTGGTCTCGATCGACACGATCGCGTCCGCGGAAGCGTGGGATACGTTGCGTGACCACCACCACCGAAGCCGCGAACAGATCCGCCGGATGTGGACGCGCAACATCGACGCCGTCATCACCGCGTGGGGCGACGGCTGATCGGTCAGCCGGTCCAGGTGCGGACGAGCGACCGCAGTTGGTCGACCCCGTCACCCTTCGTGGCACTGACCCACACCACGTCGCCCGGATCGAGCTGACATCCCCGGGCCAGGTCGCGCTTCCGGCTCGGTCGCTTCGACGACTTCACCTTGTCGAGCTTGGTCGCCACCACGGTGTGCGGCACGCCGTTGTACCGGAGCCACTCCAGCATCTGGACGTCGAGTCTGGTCGGACCGATCACACCGTCGACCAACACGAACACCATCGCCAACTCTTCCCTGTCGAGCAGGTATCCCTCGATCATCTCCGGCCAGTCGCGCTTCACGGCCTTGGAGGCCTTGGCGAAGCCGTAGCCCGGCAGGTCGACCACGGTGCCGGTGTCGGAGCCCTCATCGAGCGAGAACAGGTTGATCACCCGGGTTCGACCCGGCGTGTTCGACACACGCGCCAACTGCTTGCGGTTGGCGAGAGCATTGACCAGCGACGACTTGCCGACATTGGACCGGCCGACGAACGCCACCTCGACCGGCGAGTCCGGGAGTTCGCGGACGCGCGTTGCCGACTTCACGAACGACAGGCGCAGAGGACCGCTCTTCATGGCTGCATCCGATCACATGCGGCCACCGTCACAGCGACCACTCTTCCAGACGCGCGACGGCGGTCACGGGACTGGGAGTCGCACCGTGTGCGAACATGGACGTCACGCCAGGTTCACCCGAGGGGATTGATGAATCGAACGACGACAGCCACCGCACTGCTCGCAGGGGCGAGCCTCGTACTCGCCGCGTGTGGCGACTCGAACTCGTCGGAGGGCGCGATCGAGGAGATCCTCGAGCAGGCCACCGGGGACGAGGCCGACATCGACCTCTCCGATGGCGAGATCAGGGTCCAGACCGAGGAGGGCGAGGTCCAGATCGACTTCGACGAGGAGGATGGCGGCTTCGAGATGTCGGTCGACGGATCCCAGGTCGTCGACGCCCAAGTCGACGATGAGAGTGGAGAGATCAACATCTCCACCGACGACGGAGAAGCCACCATCGACGTCGACGAGGACGGCGACGGGTCGATGGAGATCACGGGCGACGACGGCGAGACGGCGATCGACGTGAACGCGGGGAGCGGTGAGATCCCCGACGACTGGCCGAGCGGGATCCCTGTGCCCGAGGACCTCGAGATCGAGGGGTCGTCGACGCTCGCCTCGGGTGACGACATCGTCGTCTCCGTGACGGGTACGGCCGACGCGGACTGGATCGAGAGCTACGGCGACGCAGTCGTGTCGGCCGGCCTCAGCGAGTCGAGCCGCATCGAGACCGAGGGGTCGTTGAACCTGTTCTACGAGGGCAACGGCTGGGCCGTGACCCTGTTCGGAGCGGACACCGGGGACGGGACGTGGGACGTGGTCGTGAGCGCCACGTTCGTACCCGAGTAGACCTTCCGACGGCGTCAGCCGGACACGAGTGAGGCCAGCGCCCAGACCGCGGCAACGAGCCCGATCCCGGCATAGACGAGGCTGCGCGCCACCGGCGCGCGCTCGAGGGAACCCTCCTCCGCCTCGGCCGGCGGTCTCACGACCGCCGCCAGGTTGCCCACGAAGAGCGCGCCACCGAATGCCAAGACGAGCCAGGCCAGGAGATCCTCTCCAAGGAACATGTCGACAGGATGCCGCGTCAGGGTTCGTTCGACACGGGGAGCGATGTGACAATGGGGAGATGGGGTTCCATCATGTCGCTCTCGTCACTCGCGATGCCGCCGCAACACACCGCTTCTACACCGACGTCATGGGGTTCGAGCTCGTCAAGGTGGTCGCCAGTCCGACGCCCAACGAGGGCGACGGGTACAGCAAGCACTTCTTCTACTCGACGGGAACC